>NZ_JBSHCR010000004.1:0-47127 GCF_053615895.1 Isoptericola sp. NPDC055881 | reverse complement strand
GGGGCCGCCGCGCGCGGTTATTTCGCCCTTCTCTACCCTGTCCTCACCGGCCCCCCCGTCCCCGTTGCGCCCGGGGGGGTGGGGGCGCAACCCTGCGCCGAGGGTTGCGCCACCTCGGTACTGCTACTCGGGGCCGACGACGCCCACGCGGGCGGCGCGGACCACCTTGTCGCCGATACGGTAACCGGGCTCCACCACCAGGCTGACGGTGGTGGCCGTGGCGTCCGCGTCGACGTTGTGCATGAGCGCCTCGTGCACCGTCGGGTCGAACTCCTCCCCGACCTGACCGAACCGCTCGACGCCGAACTTCGCGAGCGACGCGTCGAGCTTCTCCGCGATGGCCGCCATGGGCCCGGACAGCTCGGCGTGCTGCTTGGCGCGCTCGATGTCGTCGAGCACCGGCAGCAGCGCGGCCAGGACGTCCTGCGTGCCCTGCGTGCGCGCCGCCTCCTGGTCGCGCAGCGACCGGTTGCGGTAGTTGGTGAACGACGCCCGCTCGCGCTGCAGCGCGTCCAGGTGCTGCGCCGCCTCGGCCTTCGCCGCCAGGACCTCCGCGCTCTCGGCGGCCTCGCCCTCGGGCTCGAAGTCGAGCGCCGCGAGCGGGTCCTGCGACCCGTCGGCCTGCTCGGCAGGCTCGCCCGCACGGGCCTCGCCCGACGTCGGGTCGACCTTGCGCTTGTCGGTGAACTGGAAGGGGGCCTCCCCCGAGCCCTCGGAGCTCTCCGGGGGCTCGGGGACCGACCGCTGCTCGTCCGTCACTTCTTGTCGTCCTCGTCGTCGACGATCTCGGCGTCGACCACGTCCTCGTCGGAGGCGGAGGAGGCACCCGCGGCGGACGCCGCGTCGTCCTCGGCGGCCTGGGCGTTGCCCGCGGCCTGCTCCTGCTCGGCCGAGGCGTACAGCGCCTGGCCGATCTTCTGCGACGACGTGCCGAGCTTCTCGTACGCGGCCTTGACGGCGTCGGCGTCCTCGCCCTCCAGGGCGGTCTTGACGCCGGCGATGTCGGCCTCGACCTCGGTGACGACCTCGGCGGGGAGCTTGTCGCGGTTGTCCGCGATCTGCTTCTCCATCGAGTACGCGAAGGACTCGGCCTGGTTGCGGGTCTCGGCCTCCTCACGACGCTTCTTGTCCTCGGCGGCGTGCTCCTCGGCGTCCTTCACCATGCGGTCGATGTCCTCCTTGGGGAGGGCGGAACCACCGGTGATCTTCATCGACTGCTCGGTGCCCGTGCCGCGGTCCTTGGCGGACACGTGCACGATGCCGTTCGCGTCGATGTCGAAGGTGACCTCGATCTGCGGGACGCCGCGCGGCGCCGGGGCGATGCCGGTGAGCTCGAACGTGCCCAGCGGCTTGTTGTCGCGGGTGAACTCGCGCTCGCCCTGGAAGACCTGGATCGCCACGGACGGCTGGTTGTCCTCCGCCGTGGAGAAGATCTCGCTGCGCTTGGTCGGGATGGCCGTGTTGCGCTCGATGAGCTTGGTCATCACGCCGCCCTTGGTCTCGATGCCGAGGGACAGCGGGGTGACGTCGATGAGCAGCACGTCCTTGCGCTCGCCGCCGATGACGCCGGCCTGCAGGGCCGCGCCCACGGCGACGACCTCGTCCGGGTTGACGCCCTTGTTGGGCTCCTTGCCACCGGTGAGCTCGCGCACGACGTCGGTCACGGCCGGCATGCGGGTGGAGCCACCCACGAGCACGACGTGGTCGATGTCGGACACGGAGATGCCCGCGTCGCGGATGACCGCGTGGAACGGCGCCTTGGTGCGGTCGATGAGGTCCTGCGTCATCTGCTGGAACTGCGCACGCGTGAGCTTCTCGTCCAGGTGGACGGGGCCGTTCTCGCTCATGGACAGGTACTGCATCGAGACGTTGGTGCTCGTCGCGGACGAGAGCTCCTTCTTGGCCTGCTCGGCCGCCTCGCGCAGACGCTGCAGGGCGATCTTGTCCTTCGACAGGTCGACACCGGCGCTGTTCTTCACCTGCTTGATGAGGTGGTCCACGATGCGCTGGTCCCAGTCGTCACCGCCGAGGCGGTTGTCGCCCGAGGTGGCGCGCACCTGGATGGTGGAGAAGTCGTCCTCGTCCTTGCCGACCTCGAGGAGCGAGACGTCGAACGTGCCGCCGCCCAGGTCGAAGACGAGGATGAGCTCGTCCTCCTTGCCCTTCTCCAGGCCGTAGGCGAGGGCCGCCGCGGTGGGCTCGTTGACGATGCGCGTCACGTTGAGGCCCGCGATCTGGCCGGCGTCCTTGGTCGCCTGGCGCTCGGCGTCGTTGAAGTACGCCGGGACGGTGATGACCGCGTCGGTGACGGGCTCGCCCAGGTACTCCTCGGCGTCGCGCTTGAGCTTGCCGAGCACGCGCGCGGAGATCTCCTGCGCGGTGTACTTCTTGTCGTCGATCTCGACCGCCCAGTCGGTGCCCATGTGGCGCTTGACCGACGAGATGGTGCGGTCGACGTTGGTGACCGCCTGACGCTTGGCCACCTCACCGACGAGGACCTCGCCGGTCTTGGAGAACGCGACGACGGACGGCGTCGTGCGCGACCCCTCCGCGTTCGCGATGACGGTGGGCTCGCCGCCCTCCAGGACGGCGACCACGGAGTTCGTGGTGCCCAGGTCGATACCGACTGCTCGAGCCATGTGTGCTGCCTCCATGCGTACGTCCGGACGCCTGTGCGCCCGAGGTTGAGTCAACTGCACTCAACGTAAATCTCGGCGCCCCGGCCTCGCAAACCGCAGGCGCTGAAGTTGAGTCTGTATGGCTCAACCTTGCTCGGGGCGCCTCTATTCCCGCAGGTGATCACGGGCGTTCGCTGTGAGCGAACAGGGCTGCTGTGCCGCAATCCTCGGGAGGTTCCGCTCGCTCAGACCAGTTCGACGTTGTCGGCCTGCGGGCCCCGGTCGCTCTGCCGCACCTTGAAGCGGACGCGGTCGCCCTCCTCCAGGAACTCGACACCCCGCACGACGGACACGTGCACGAACAGGTCCGCACCTCCGGCGTCGGGCGTGATGAAGCCGAACCCGCGGTCCGCGTCGTACCGCGCGACGGTGCCCTCGCCACCACGCACGGGCGCGCCGGACGACGACGGCTGGCCCGACCGGCCGCGGTCCGCGACCCCGCGCGGACCACGCCCACCGGCGGCACCGCCGGCACCGCGCACGAGCTGGACGTTGCGGGCGTTCGGACCCTTGTCGCCCTCGACGACGTCGAACGTCACGCGTGCGCCCTCGGCGAGCTCGCTCAGGCCATGGCCGAGCGCGCGGACGTGCACGAAGACGTCGTCGCCGCCCGCGTCAGGAGCGATGAACCCGAAGCCCTTGACGTCGTCGTACCAGGAGACGGTGCCGTCCGCGCCGTCGGAGGCGGGCCGGGCCGGCTCGGACGCGAGCGGGAGCAGGTGGTCCGCCTGCGGACCCTTCTCCCCCTCGACGACGAGGAACGCCACCCGCTGCCCCTCCGTGACCACGCCGCCCCCGACGATGGCCGAGCTGTGCACGAAGATCTCGTCGCGGCCGTCGTCGGGCGTGACGAAGCCGTACCCCTTGGTCGGCTCGTACCAGTTGACGGTGCCGAGCACGCCCAGGGGCGCGTCCGCGGCCTGGTCGCCCGTGACCCGGACGCGGCGGGCCTGCGGGCCGCGGTCGCCCTCGCCCACCTCGAACTCGACGACCTGCCCCTCACGGAGCAGCTTGGGCCCGTCGTCGCCGACGATCTCGGACGCGTGGACGAACAGGTCCTCCGCCTCGTCCCCGAGGTCGATGAAGCCGAACCCTCGGTCGGCGTCGAACCATCGGACAGTTCCCTGGGGCACCTGATACTCCTCGTCTTGACAGAAGATTGCTGTCTCCAGTGTCCCTGACTGGTGCGGCGCGAACCTCCGAACGTGCTCAGCGCCACCTTTGCGCCCCGGCCCTGCCGCGACCCGGACGCCTGTGGTGGGATCGGCGCATGCAGCCCGAGCCCGCCGACAGCTACTACGCCCGCATCGCCGCCCACCTCGGCCCGGACGGCCGGCTCCCGGTAGCGGTCGAGGAGATGCCCGGCTGGGACATCTACCCCACGAGGTGGACTCGTTGCGGATGAAGCCGCTGCGCCCCCTGGCCGACGCCGAGCCCCCGCGCAGGGGCGAAGACCCGTCCGAGTGCTGGTGCTCGTCGACGACGGACCGCCTGCCCACGTTCCTGGAGGACCACGTGTGGCGCAACGAGCGGTGGGTGCTGACCGCCGACCTCGCCCAGGGGCTGCCCGCGTTCCTCACGCTCGTGCCCGTCTCGGCGCACTGCGACCTGCCGACGGTCCCGGCGGACCTCGCCGCGGAGATGGGGCAGCTGATCGTCGCGGTCTCGGCGGCCGTCGAGGCGCTGCCGAGCGTGGGCCGCGTGCAGCTCGCCAAGTGGGGCGACGGCGGGGCGCACCTGCACCTGGCGTTCCTCGGCCGTCCCGCCCGCGTGCTGCAGTTCCGCGGCTCCCCGCTGCTCGACTGGGCGGAGAACCTGCCCGACGTGCCCGAGGACGTCCTGCGCGCGAACGCCGCGTTCGTCGCCGCACAGGTCGTCGCCGCCGTGGGCGGGCAGGCCGGTCCGGCGGGCGGCGCCGCCTGAGGGCTCGTCCCCCGGTCGTCAGAGCGGCTTGCGCATCTGCTGCGTCACGACGTCGTACCCGGCGGAGCCGTACAGCGTCACCGCGGGCGTGTTGTGCCCGAAGACGTTGAGCTCGAGGGCGGTGGCGCCGGCCTCGCGGGCCGCGTCCTCGGCTGCCGTGAGCAGCCCGCGCCCGAGCCCCTGACCGCGGCGCGACTCGACCACCTCGATGTCGTACAGGAACGCCACGCCGGGCACCCCGCGCGGGTGGTCCAGCGCCACCCACACGCGCCCGACCGGCTCACCGTCGGCGTCGACGCCGCGCAGGAACAGCATCCGTCCCGTGGCCACGCCCTGCGGCAGGAGCCGGGCGCTCTCGTCGCGCGCCCGCTGCATCGCGCCGTCGGCCTGCCACATCCCCGCAGCGACCTGCTCCGCCGCGTAGCCCTCCGCCAGCGCGTCCTGCCACTCGTCGAACTCGCCCGGCGTCATCGGGCGGAGCGTCACCGTCGTCATGCGGGCATGCTGGCACAGGTCATGACGACCGACCCTCCGACCGACCCTCCCGGCCGTGACTCACCGACCGCTCAGAACGGCGGCGTGCCGGGATCGGACGGCGGGTGCCCGTCGGGGGCTCGCGCGTCGGCCTGGTTCGGCGAGCGACGCCCGGGGTCCGGGGGGGCGGGGTTGCGCGCGCCCCGTGGGCGACGTCCACAGCAGGGCGCCGTCAGGCGCCCGGGCGACACGCCATCCGGTCTGGTGCTTGAGCACGTGGTGGTGACGGCACAGATGGGTCAGGTTGTCGGCGGTCGTCGTGCCGCCGTCGACCCACGCCCTGACGTGGTCGACGTCGCAGGCCGAAGCCGCCCGGGTGCAGCCCGGGAACGTGCAGGTGACGTCCCGGGCCTGCAGCAGCGCGCGGAGCGCTGCCGGCACGGCGTAGGTGCCCGGGTCGGTGGCCAGCACCGTGGCGTCGACCGGGTCGACCAGGAGTCGGCGGAGCGAGGGGGCGCTCGCCGTCAGGCGGAGCGCGGTCTCCGCGTCGACGGGGGCCTGACCGTCCAGCTCGGCGACCCCGCCGGCGTCACCGCCGAGCAGCGTGAGCACCGGCACGGTGATCCGCACGGTGGGTGCGACGCGGCGGGCAAGGTCTGCCAGGCCGGGCACCCGGGCGCGCTCGGCGCCACGGGCAGCAGCGCTGCCCGCGACGGCACGCGGGTCGTCGGCGCCGTCGACGTCGGCCCGGCCGAGCAGGAGGTCCGCGAACGCGTCGGCACGGAGCTGCCCCGCCCCGCGCGGGTCGCCGTCGTCCCGTGCCGTGCGAGCGACGCGCGAGAGCCGGTCGTGGATCGCGTGCGCCTGGACCGCAGGCAGGTGCGCGGCGATCCAGGCCATGCCGTCAGCGCCCGGGTCGAGGTAGACCGCCCGCTTGTCGACCGCCGCGCGGTGCCGGACCGTCAACGACACCGGGTGCGCCAGGTCCCGCGCGCGCCGCAGCCGGCGGCGGAGCTGCGGCAGGGTGACCCGCCTGGCAGCCGGCAGGACCGCCTCCTCGACGCTTCGGCGCGCGGCGACGTCGGGAAGGCCGAGGAGGGTGTCCGCGAGCGCCCCGGCATGCGCGAGCGAGAACCGCCCCTGGCACAGGTCCACGAGCGCCGTGGCCGTGCCCTCCCCGCCCCCGGCCTCGCCGGCAGCATGGGCGTGCAAGGCCACCTCGGTCAGCACGCGCGCCACGCCGACGAGTCGCGTCGCCTCCTGCTCGGACCAGCGCAACGCCGTCGCCAGGTCGGCCGTGAAGGCCCGCTCCGCCAGCTCGCGCCGACGGGTCGACGATGCCCGGCGGACCTGCGGGTCGTCCTGCTCGAGCAGCGCCCGCTCGCACCTGTCGGCGGCCCGTCGCGCCCGTTCCACGGCGAGCACCTTGGCGCCCTCCAGCGCGTCGATGCGTCGCTGGAGCTCCACCACCTCGTCGATCGAGGACGACACCTCATGGAGGGACGGTCGCGGCCCAGGGTCGACGCGTCGCAGCACGTCGGACAGCTCGACCGGCGCTCCAGGTGACGCGTCGACGACGTCGTGCTGCTGAGCCGTCCCGCCCCCTTTCGCCGCCGCGGTCGGCCGTCCCGACACACCGTTCGAACACTTGTTCGATCCTACCGAAGCTCAGCGCGCCCCGGGCGAGACCTGTGGACAACCCCTCACCTCCTAGGTCATCGCGGCCCGCCGACCGGTGTGCGGCGCAGCCGGTAGAACGTGGGCTCGCCACGACGCGCGAGGCGCGGCATGCCCGGGGCGTCGGTGGGGACCCGGTGCACGTCGGTGACCTCCCACCCGGGGAAGGCGTCCTCGATGTCGGCCCGACTGGCGCCGGTGGGCATGAACGGCGGCCCGACGGACCTGCCCAGCACGAGCATCAGGAGCGTCGCGCCCGGACGCGTGCGGTCCGTCACGGCGCGGCCCATCGCGCGCTGCTCGGGGGTTCGCAGCCCGTGGAAGCAGCCGACGTCGAGGACGAGGTCGAAGCCGTCCCCCACGACGTCGGCGGGCAGGGTCGTGGCGTCCGCCCGGACGACCGTCGCGGCGACGTGCTCGCGCGCCAGCCTCGTGCGGGCGCGGCCGAGAGCGCGCTCGACGACGTCGACCGCCGTGACGTCCCACCCGCGGCGGGCGAGGGTCAGCGCATGCACTCCCGTGCCGCAGCCCACGTCGAGCGCGCGCCCGGGCCCTCCGCGCTCCGCCTCCTCGCGTCGGAGGAGCTCGTCCAGCCGACCGGCGTCCGCGGCGGCCGACCGCTCCCACGGCGTGAATCCCACGGCGTAGGCGACCTGGTAGAAGGTGCTCATGACGTCCTCCTGGGCTCGGTCCAGCGGCTCGTGCTGCACCCGACGCTAGGGGTCGTGCGCGCGACGCCACATCGGCAGGACCATGCATCCCTGGTGTGCAGGCCGGGCTCAGACGAGCCGGGAGTCGTAGGCGTACGCCGTCGCCGCGGCGCGCGAACCCACCCCGATCTTGAGGAAGATGTTCGCGACGTGCCGCGCCACCGTGCGCTCGGACAGCACGAGCCGCCCGGCGACCTGCCGGTTCGTGAGCCCGGTCGCGAGGAGGCGGAGCACCTCGACCTCCCGCGGGGTGAGGCCGTCCGGCGCCCCCGCCGTCTCGCCCACGAGGGATGCCAGGTCGCGGCGCGCGCCGAGGTCGGCGAAGGTGCGCCGCGCGGCGTCGGTCTCCACGTCCGCGGTCTCCGTGTCACCCAGCAGCCGGCAGGCCCGGGCGAACAGCACGCGGCACCGGGCCTCGTCGTAGGGCGCCCCCACCTCCGCCCAGGCCCGGAGCGCCGCCCGCAGGGGGCCGACGGCACCGCGCGGGTCGCCGTCGGCGAGCGCCACCGCGCCCGCGCACTGTGCGCTCGCCGCCGTCACCGACGGCGCACCCAGCCGCCCGGCCAGGGCGGCCAGCTCGGCCGACGCCGCCCTCGCCCGAGCGCCGTCGCCGGCCGCGAGCGCCACCTCCACCTGCGCCGGCAGGAGGCGGCCACGCAGGAAGTCCCCGGCCGCCTCCGCCGACGCCCGGGCGAGCGCGGCGGTCGCGTCGGACGCGCGCCCCTGGGCGGCGCGCAGCAGGGCGAGCCCGGGCTGCGGGTCGAGACCGGCGGCAGCCGCCGCCCGGTAGGCCTCTTCGGCGGCGCGCGTCTCCCCCCGGACGCGGTGGAGCTCCCCGCGCTGATAGTGGGCCATCCCCCGGGCGGGGTCGCGGCGTCCGGGGTCCCGCGCGCACCGGTCCAGGACGGCGGTCACCTCGTCCGTCGCGGCGGCCCACTGTCCCCGCAGCTGCAGCACCTCGGAACGGTGGACGGCGCACTGCCCCCGGTAGTGGACGATGCCGGGCTGGCCCGCGCACCACCGGGACAGGGCCTCCGTCCACTCGGCGCTACGACCCAGGTCGAGGCAGCCGCGACAGACCAGGATGGCGGCGCAGTAGACCTGCCCGACGGCCTGCGGCCCCGCCGTCCCGGTCGTCGCGAGGACCATCACCTCGTCGAGCTCCGCCATGCCCTCGGCGGTGCGTCCCAGCGCGAGGAGCGCCTGCCCGTGGCCGTTGCGGGCCAGCAGCTCCAGGTCCGGGTCGGCGTGCTCGCGCGCGACGGCGACCGCGTCCGCGAGCAGGTCTCGGCTCTGCGTGCCCTGCCCCTCGGCCAGGGCACGCATGCCCAGGTTCAGCCGCTCGTACCCGTGCCACACGGTGGCGGCGAAGCCCGTGTCGCCGACGATGCTCCGGGGGCGCTCGAACCATCCTCGGGCCCGGGCGCGCTCGCCCCGCATCAGCAGGGTCAGGGCCAGCCAGAACGCCACGCGAGACGCCCCGTCCCGGTCGTCAGCGGCGAGGAACGCGTGATGCGCCCTCTCCCGCGCCGCGTCGGACTGCCGGTCGTCCCCCGCGAGCAGGGCCGCCAGGCCCCAGCCCTCCAGGTCGGCCGCGGACAGCGGCTCGCCGTCCTCGTCCGCCCGGGCGAACGCGGCGCGCGCGACCTCCCAGGTCCGCGCCGCGCACGCGGCACGCGCCTGCGCCACAGGGCCTGGCGCCCGGGGTCCGTCTCCCGTCACCTCCCGATCGTCCCACCGGCACCACGAGGGAGCCCTGCGTCAGTCGTCGACCGGCTCGCCGGTGGGGTCGTTCGCGACGACGGCGTCGAGGCGCTCGCCGCCGACAGGCTCGCGCACCCAGTCGACCAGGCGCCAGCCGGACGCGGGGTCGCCCTCGACCTCGATGAGGCCGGTGTTGGCGAGCGGCGTGTGCTCCACCTCGTCGACGTCGAGCCCGCGGACGCGGGCGCTGGACCACGAGCGGATGGCGGCGCCGTGCGACACGGCGAGGACGACGTCGTGGTCGTGGTCGGCCAGGGCGGCGACGGCGTCGTCGAACCGGGCGAGGAACGCGTCGCCGTCGGGCCCGCCGGGCATGCGCCGGGAGAGGTCGCCGCGGGACCAGGCGAACACCGTCTCCAGGTAGGTGTGGTGGTCGGCGAGGTCGGCGGACATCTCGAGCGCGCCCGCCTCGATCTCCCGCAGCCCGTCGAGGACGGTGGGGCGCAGGGTGCGGTCGTCCGCCAGCGGCTGCGCCGTGAGGGTGGTGCGCAGGAGGGACGAGACGGCCAGCGCGTCGATCCGGCGGCCCTCCAGCGCGCGCGGCACGGCCGCGGCCTGCGCCTCGCCCAGGGGCGTGAGGCGGGGTCCGGGCGCACCGGTGTCGAGCAGCCCGGCCACGTTGGAGGGCGTCTGTCCGTGTCGCAGGAGGAGGAGGCGCATGTCCCTAGCCTGCGCCATCGCTGCGACGATGTCCGCGTGCCGATCACTGTCGTCCCCTCCTCCCCCACCTGGCCCGCACGGTTCGAGGGCGTCGCCCGTGCGCTGCGCGCGGCGCTCGACGGCGTCCCGGGCGCCGTCGTCGAGCACGTCGGGTCGACGTCGGTCCCCGGCCTGCCGGCGAAGCCGATCCTCGACGTCGACGTGATCGTGCCCGCGGCCGACGTGCCCGCCGCGGTGCGGGCGCTCGAGGCGGTGGGCTACACGCACCGCGGCGACCTGGGCCTCGCCGGCCGGGAGGCGATGGACGCGCCCGACGACGACCCCGCGCGGCACGTCTACGTCTGCGCCCGGGGGACGCTGCACGTGCGCAACCATCTCGCCGTCCGCGACGTGCTGCGCCGCCGGGACGACCTGCGCGACGAGTACGGCGCCGTGAAGCTCGCGCTCGCCGCGGACCCGACGATGGACATCGAGCGGTACCTCGCCGGGAAGTCGGCGGTGCTGCAGAAGGTGCTCGCCGAGTCCGACCTGACGCCCGACGAGCTGCGGCAGGTGCTGCGCGCCAACGACACGTCCGCGTAAGGCTGCAACGCTCGGCCGGTTGCCGGACATGCCACGGTTGTCACCGTCCCCCGGTCGAGAGGACCTCAACGATGCCAGCCCTCGAACCACCTGCCGCCCCGCCCTCACCACCCGTCACGGACGGGCACGAGGCGCGGTTCACCGCGCTCTTCGAGGCGACCCACCGCCCGCTGCTCGCGTACGCGGTGCGGCGCGTGGCCGACCCGGCCGACGCCGCCGACGTCGTCGCCGAAGCCTTCCTCATCGCGTGGCGGCGTATCGAGGAGGTCCCCGCCGGACCCGACGCGCGGCCGTGGATGTTCGGCGTGGCGAGGCGCGTCCTCGCCAACCTGCACCGCGGCGAGCGCCGTCGCCTCGCGCTCGCCGACCGCCTGCGCGCCGAGGTGGCCGAGACGTTCCCGGGACCGGACGCGCCAGGGTCCGACGTCGAGCGCGCCCTGGGACGTCTCGGCGAGCAGGACCAGGAGCTGCTGCGCCTGGTCGCCTGGGAGCAGCTCGCCCGCGACGAGATCGCCCTCGTCCTGGGGATCACGCGGGCCAGCGTCCGCGTCCGGCTGCACCGCGCCCGCCGGCGGCTCGCCGACCAGCTGGCCGCGCTCGCCACCGCCGACGACGGTCCGCCCGCCCCCGTCCCCGGCCCCGCCCTGGCCACCGTCGCGCCGGCGCCGCCCGCCGCGGCGGTGCGGGGACAGCAGCACGGCAACGGACAGCGGGAGAGGTGGGGCGCCGCGCGCCCCGAGATCGAGGAGGCGTCATGACCGACGTGATGAAGCAGCTGCGAGACGCCGACCCGGCACGCCCCGGTCGCCTCGACGCCGTGGACGAGGCGGTCTTCGCCGCGCTGCGAGACGACATCGCCACGACCAGCACCCGCAGCACGGCCGACCTCGCCGAGGCCCCCGCCCCGACGACGAGCCGACGCCGCCGGGTCGGGCGCCGTGGTGCGGTCGCGATCGGCCTGGCCGCCGTCCTCACCGGGGGTGGCGTCGCGTACGCCGCGGTCCACCTGTTCCAGGGGGCTACGGGCGAAGGCCTGACCTGCGTGCGCACCTGGAACGCCGACACCGCCGCAAGGCAGCACGTCGACGCCGCCGGGTCCTGGCGCACCGGCGACCCCTACGCGGACTGCACCACCCTGCTCGCCGAGCAGGGGCTGCCGCCCATCGACGACCCCGTCGCCTTCGCGTGGGACGGCCAGACCGTGGTCGCCCCCGCCGACCAGGTGCCCGACGGCGTCGAGCGGCTGGAAGGCTCGCAGGCCCTCGGCACCGGCGTGGTCGAGCTGCGACGCACCGTCGAGGACGTCGTCGACGGCGGCAGGGGCGAGTGCCGCACGGTCGCCGAGGGCGCCGCCTGGGCCCAGGGTGAGGTCGACCGGCTCGGCCTGCAGGACTGGACGGTGGTCGAGCAGCCCGGGACGGAAGGGCTGCCGTGCTCCGACTACGTGGTCGACGTCCAGGACCGGCAGCTGACCGTCAGCGCCTCGGAGGACCCCTACCAGCGGCTCTCCACACCCGAGATGGACGCGATGACGGCCGCCCTCCGGGAGCGGATCGTGGACCGGTGCGTCTCTCTCGCCAAGGCCCGCGCCGTCGTCGACGACGTGTTCGCCCCCGTCGACTTCGAGTTCCCGACGACGGACGTCGTGGACGAGTCGGCCGGGTGCGCCCGGGTGGACGTCCTCCTGGGCGGCACCATCGACGTCACCGTGTACGGGCCGAGCACGGCCCGCTGACCGGCTCACGCAGCACCCACCGCACGGGCGCCCCTGCCGGCTCGGCGCAGCCGGCAGGGGCGCCCGCACGTCGGCGCGCGGCACGCACCGCGTCCACAGCTCCCGTGTAAGCCGCGGCGAGCCGCGGACACTACGTGGTGTGAGCACCCCCGACGACGCGGCCGACGCCCGCGAACGCCTGTCCGCGCTGTGGAGCGCGCACGCCGTCCGCGTCCAGGCGTACCTGTGGCGCCACACCGACCCGGACACCGCGCAGGACCTGCTGTCCGAGACCTTCCTCGTGGCATGGCGGCGTCTGGCCGACGTCCCCGACCCCGCGCTGCCGTGGCTGCTGGTCGTCGCGCGCAACCTCACGCGCAACGCGCACCGGGCCGCGCGACGACGCCGCACCCTCGACGACGAGCTCGCCTCGCTCGCCGCCTCCGCGCCGCTGGCCGAAGCCGCCCCGGAGGCGCTCGCCGTCGAGCGCGACGCCCTGCTCGGAGCACTGGCACGCCTCAGCGCACGGGAGCGGGAGGCCATCCTCCTCGTCGCCTGGGACGGGCTGGCGCCTCCCGACGCCGCCGACGTCGCCGGGTGCAGCACCGCCACGTTCCACGTCCGCCTGCACCGCGCCCGACGACGGCTGGCCTCGCTCTCCGACGCCACCGACAGCGCCGACGCCCTGCCCACCGCTCGGTCGACCGCCCGGACTGGCGACCCCACCCGCTCCCCCGCGTCCTCGAGGAGGTCGGCATGAACCCCGCAGACCTGGACGAGCGCCTCGCCCGCATCGCCCCCACGACGTCACCCGACCCGGACCGGCTCGACGCCGCCCGCGCCGCGCTCGACGCCGTGGTGGACGCGCTGGTCGACGGCGCCCCCTCTCCGCGCAGCCGCCGTGTCGGTGGTGCGCACGTGCTCGACCTCGACGAAGCCCGCGTCGGCCTCGGCGACGACCTCGTGCTCCCGGAGCCCGACGACGAGGTCGTCGTCCCGCTCACCCGGGGCAGGACCGCCCGCGAGCGCCGTCGGCGTCGCGTGCAGCTCGGTGCCGCGGCCGCCGGCGTCGTCGGCATGGTCGCCGTCGGCATCGCCCTGTCGCCGTGGCCCGCCACGCCTGGCCCCGCTGCGGCACCGGAGGTCCCCTGCGCGGCGATGCTCTCCGATTCGGGCTCACTGCCGGAAGGCGACGCGGACCCGCGGTGGAGCATGCTCACCCAGGACACGTACGACGGCACGGACCTGGCGCTGATGCGTTCGCCGGTCCTGGGCTACACCGGCTTCTGCGCGGGCTCGGGCGGTGCAGGGGCGGCCACGTCGAGCACCGTGCTGTGGACCGGCGAGGTGCCGGAACCCGCGGACGGTGAGGTCACGCTCGGCGGGATGGTCGACGACAGGTGGTACGTGCTCTGGGGAGACGCGGGCCCCGGCGCCCGGTCGGTCCAGGTGCGCGCGCAGTGGTCGGACGAGCGGTCGCACACTTCCGAGCTCGTCGTCGACGCCCGCAGGGACGGCTACGGCTGGTCGGTTCTCCTGCCCGGCGACGAGGTGCCGTCAGACGCTCGGATCTCTCTCGAGTGGAGGGACTACGGCATCGCACGGTCGGCGCCGCTCGACAGCGCGTGGCCGTCGGACGGCGAGGCGGCGACGGCGCTGACCGCGCAGCGGCGGAATGCCTGTACGGCGGGTCCCGACCTTCCCGGTCTCCACCCGCTCGCCGAGAAGCGGTACGACCAGCTCGGGCTCACCTCGATGATGAACGCGCGCCGCGAGCTCGTCGTGTGCATCCAGGAGGCTGACCCTCCCTACGACTCCGTGAACACGATGAGCGGCCCGGCCGACGCAGCGCCGGCGAAGGACGAGGCGACCGTGGACGTCGGCGGTGCGGCGGACGGCGCCCGGATGCTGACCGGTTTCGCCGGGAAGGACGTCGCGAGCGTGGAGCTCATGACTCCGGACGACACGGTGATCGAGGCCGAGCTGTCCGACGGGTACTGGGTCGCCTGGAGCACCACCGTGGCCGACGAGGAATGGGACCTGGCGCGGCTGGTCTGGTACCTCGACGACGGTTCGCGGCACGAGGAGTGAACGCGTCGCCGCCACCACCCACGGCCCGGCAGTGTGGGCCGGTAATGCCTCAGTAACGGCCTCTTCGTAGCGTGCAGGCACCCTGCACCTGCCCTCGAGGAGCGCACCTGATGCCCCAGCCCCGACCGCCCCGGCGCCGACGCGCCACCTGGGCGGCGGCCACGCTCACCGCGGCCGCCCTGCTCACCAGCCCCCTGCTCACCGGCCCTGCCGTGGCCGCCCCGACCGCGGACCCCGGCAGCTCCAAGGTCGACAGCGCGCTCGCGAGCGCCGTGAAGGGTGGCAAGGACGCCACCTTCTTCGTCGTCCTGAAGGACCAGGCCGACCTTTCCTCCGCACGCTCCAAGCGCGCCCACGCGGCACGCGCCGAGGCGGCCTACACCGCGCTGAAGCGGCACGCCGCGTCCAGCCAGCGCTCGCTCACCGCCTACCTGGACGCGCACAAGGTGGGCCACGAGGACTTCTGGATCGCGAACACGGTCGAGGTCACGGGCGACGCCGACCTCGTCGCCTCCCTGGCGAAGCGGCCTGACGTCGCGTCCGTCATCAAGGCGAAGACGTACGAGCTCGACGCGACCGAGGCCACGCCCTCCGGGGAGGTCACGACGACCGCCGACGACGCGACCCCGCAGTGGGGCGTCGCGGACATCAACGCCGACGACGTGTGGACCCAGTACGAGGACCGCGGCGAGGGCATCGTCATCGCCAACGTCGACTCGGGCGTCCAGTACGACCACCCCGACCTGGTGGCGCAGTACCGCGGCAACAACGGCGACGGCACGTTCACGCACGACTACAACTGGTACAACCCGACCGGTGAGTGCGAGGACAGCACCGTCCCCTGCGACAACAACGGCCACGGCACCCACACGATGGGCACGATGGTCGGCAAGAACGGCATCGGCGTGGCCCCGAACGCCACCTGGATCGCCGCCAAGGGCTGCGAGACGCGGTCGTGCTCGGACGAGTCGCTCCTCAAGGCGGGCCAGTGGATCCTGGCGCCCACCGACAGCGAGGGGCGCAACCCGCGCCCGGACCTCGCGCCGAACATCGTGAACAACTCCTGGGGCGGCGGCCAGACCGCGTTCTACCAGGACACCATCACGGCCTGGAACGCCGCGGGCATCTTCGAGGCGTTCGCCGCCGGCAACTCCGGCGACGGCCGCACCTGCTCCACCACGGAGGCGCCGGGAGCCCAGGCACCGGCCTACGGCGTGGGCGCGTACGACGCGGACGGCGTGATCGCCGGCTTCTCCGGCTTCGGGCCGTCGCCCGTCGACGGGTCCGCGAAGCCGAACATCTCCGCCCCGGGCGTGAACGTCCTCTCCACGTGGCCCGGCTCGTCGTACGTGGCCGAGGACGGCACGTCGATGGCGACGCCGCACGTCGCGGGCGCCGTCGCTCTGCTGTGGTCGGCCGCGCCGTCCCTCATCGGTGACATCGACGGCACGCGCGCGCTGCTGAACCAGGGCGCCCGCGACGTCGACGACACCCACTGCGGCGGCACCGCCGACGCGAACAACGTGTGGGGCGACGGCAAGCTCGACATCCTCGCGTCGGTCGACCTCGCGCCGCACACGGCCGGCACGCTCACCGGCACGGTGACCGACGCCGCCACGGGTGCGGCCCTGCGCGGCGTCACCGTCACGGCGACCAACACCGCGGTCGGCGCGCGCGCCGTCCTCACCGGCGCGGACGGCTCCTACCGCCTCCACCTGGCGCCGGGCACCTATGACCTCACGCTGAGCGGTTACGGCTACGCCCCGCAGACCATCACCGGTGTCGAGATCGCCGACGGCACGGACGTGACCCGCGACGCCGCCCTCGTGACCACGGCGAGCCACCCGGTCACCGGCACCGTGCTGGACGTGACCGGTACGCCGCTGGCGGGAGCGACCGTCGAGCTCGTGGGCACCCCGCTCGCGCCACTCACCACGGGTGCGGACGGCACGTTCACCGTCCCGGCCGTGGCCGAGGGCGACTACACCCTGTCGGTCCAGCCTGCCGACCCGGTCCTGTGCAACGGCGACTCCCGCACCGACCTGACGGTCGACGGCGTCGAGACGCGCGTCGTCCGGCTCCCGGCGAAGAGTGACGCGTCCGGCAACAGCTGCACGCCCGCCGACTACTCCTGGGTCAAGGGCCAGAACACCGTCGCGCTGAGCGGGGACGAGGACGCCGCGCCGATCTCGCTGCCCTTCTGGGTCACCCTGTACGGGGTCGACTACAGCTCCGCGTCGGTCACCACCAACGGGCTCGTGAACTTCCTCCAGCCGCGGCTCGGCGACTACGCCAACACGGCACTTCCGGAGGCCTTCGCCCCCAACGGCATCGTCGCCCCGTTCTGGGACGACCTGACCCTGGACAAGCGGTCGAGCGTGCAGACCGCCACCAAGGGCAAGGCCGGCGCCCGCACCTTCGCCGTGGTGTGGAACAACGCGGTGGTCGCATCCGGCGGCGCCCGCGTGACCTTCGAGGTGCTCTTCGACGAGGCCTCCGGGGACGTCACGTTCCAGTACAAGTCGGTGCCGGACGGCGGCGCCTCCGCGACCGTCGGCATCGAGAACCAGGCCGGCTCGGACGCCCTCCAGTACTCGTTCGACGAGCGTGTCCTCACGGACGGCTCGGCGATCCGCTTCTCCCAGGGAGACTGACCATGAGGACCACTCACTCCAGGCAGGCCGCCAGGCTCGCCTCCACCCTGGTCGCGGCGGGGCTCGTCCTGTCCGCGGCCCCCCAGGCCCTGGCGGCCGACGACGGCGCGATGACGCTGACCGACGCCCAGGCCGACCGCCTCGCGCAGGACATGGGTTCCGACGTGTACGGCGGCGTGCAGGACGACGTCGCGGACGACGTCGAGGACGCCGGCACGACCGGAACGACCGACGGCACGAGCGGCACGACCGGCGGCACGAGCGGCACGACCGGCGGCACGACCCCCGTGACGTTCACCCAGCGGTCTGCCCGGGAGGGCGTCCGCGGTCTGGGCGTGACGATCCCCGCGTCCGGCCGGCAGTACTTCAGCGTGCACGGCCTCGGCAACGTCGAGCTGCACGACGCCGACGGCTCCACCGTCTGGGAGCGCGGCAACACCTCGCTGCGCGCCGACTGGAAGGTCACGCCCGCGCGTCCGTGGGAGCGGGAGATGTACCCCGCGCGGGTCGTCATGGGGTACGACGCCGTCTCGCCGTTCTCGACGGGCTCGGACGACGGCTACGCCACCGGTGACCTCACCGGCGACGGGACCGCAGACCTCGTCTTCTCCGCCAGCCTCGGCATCGAGCCGCCCGTGGGCGCACGCTTCCCCGGGACGAACCTGAACGCAGGGACCGAGGTCACCGTCCTGGACGGGAAGACGGGCGCGACGGTCTGGTCGAAGGCGTACGCGTTCGCCTCCACGGTCAAGGTGGTCGGCGACACGCTGCTCGTCGCGGACACGCCGAGCGCCAACGGCTGGGCCCCCGATGGCTCGACCGCAACGCTCACCGGCACGCGGTTCACCGTCGCGGACGGCGCGCTCACGCCGTCGGAGACGTGGACCTTCGACCCCGCGGTGACCGGCGAGGTCGGCTGGGGCGACCTCACCGACCTCGGCGACGGCACCGTCGCGACGTCGTGGAACCTCCGCAAGTCGGACACCGCGGCGGGCCAGGGCCACACCATGGTCCTGGACGTGGCGGACGGTTCCGTCGTCTGGCAGCAGGAGAGCGACCTGTACAGCCGCCAGCTCCACCTCGACCCTGCCCGGGGCCGCGTGGTGGCCCTGGAGCAGGCCGACACGCGCGACGCCGTGCGGTACCAGGTCGTGTCGTACGGCCTGACGGACGGCGAGCGCACCGTCCTCAACACCCGCGTCAACGCTCTGCCCACGGCCATGACGATCGGTGATGCCGCCTCCGGTGACGGTGCGGAGTACATCGTGGCCGAGTCGACCCTCGACGCGGTCCGCTACATCAACGCGAGCACGATCCGGGTGCTGGACGGCGACGACGGATCCACCGCCAAGTGGACCGTCACCACCAAGCGGGACGCCGCCAACGGCGCGGACGGGCCCAGTGTCTGGAGCCTCGACGTGGCTGGCGGCCTGCTCGTCGCGTCGTCGCAGGACGACAAGGACATCAACGAGGCCGACAACGTCGCCGGACTGCGGTACGGCACGCTCAGCGCCTACACCAGCGCCGGCCGCCTGAAGTGGCGTGCGGACGGCACCGACGCGTCCCCGCGGTTCCAGCAGGTCGACATCTCGGGCAAGGCCGCGGTCGTGCGCGTCGTCGACCAGGGGCAGAACATCCGCACCTACAAGCTGGGCAACGGCAGGGCCACGGACCTGACCCCGCTCCAGGGCGACCTCAACGCCGGCACCACCGTCGACCTCGACGGTGACGGGAAGGACGACGTCGTCGCCGGCGGCTCCTCGCACGGCGTGTGGGCCTGGAAGGGCACCTCGCTGGTCAAGGGCACGCCGAAGGAGCTGTGGCGGGCCACCGTGCCGGGCGAGATCCACCGCGTGGAGCACGGCGACGTGAACGGCGACGGACGACCCGAGGTGGTCGTCGCCGCCGACACCGCGACCGTGGTGCTCGACGGTGCCACCGGCAACGTCCTGACGACGATCGACGGGGCCGGGCAGTACGTGCGCACCGTCACCGTCGCGGACGTGAACGGCGACGGCAAGGACGAGGTCGTCGTCCCGACGGACGCCGTGCGGGCCTACGACGCCCGCGGCCGGGTCCTGTGGACCTACGCCGCGCCCACCGAGCGCACGGACGTGGTGTTCGGTGACGTCCAGGTGGACCGCGGCACGGTGTACGCCCAGTACACGACCGAGGACGCGCTCTGGGACGACGCCCCGTCGGTCGGCGGTACCGCGCTCGACGGCACCACCGGCGAGCCGCGCTGGCACGTGACCCCGGACGCCCCCGCCCAGGCCATGGACGGGAAGATCCACGGCGCGGTCCTCGACCACGGTGTCTTCGCCTCGCCGAAGATCGCCTTCGCGGACGGGAACGCGGTCGTCTACACCTGGATCATCATGGCTGACCCGAGCGTGACGGGCGCGGAGGCCGCCAGCACCGCCACCGTGGTCGTCGAGATCCGCGACGGCCGCACCGGCGAGCTGCTGCAGCAGGACATCAGCGGCAGCCCGTGGTCGCACGGCAACTTCTTCATCGACGGCAAGAACGACCCCCTCTATCTGCTGAGCTTCGGCTCCTTCAGCGGCTACCCCGGTGACGGCACCGTCACACACGGATCCGTGACGGCGCCCGCACGCACCGCGCAGTTCGTGACCGGTCCCGCCGGCCGTCGGCTGGTCCTCACCGGTCTCGAGGGCGGGGTCGCCGCGTACGACCCGTCGCAGCTGGACAACGTGGTGCCGTTCCAGCCCAGCATCGGGATCACCGGTCCCATGGGCGCACGCACCTTCCTCGCCGACGACCTGGACGGCGACGGCGTGGACGACGTGGTCTCGCTGAACTACGACCACCTCGGCGTCAACCGGATGGCGGCACAGCTGGGCGGCGGCGTCCTGTCGCTGGACGGCGGCATCCACCAGCTGACGACGTTCACGCTCTCCTGAGCAGCCGATGGTGACGGCCGACTGAGCGTCGGCTGCCGAGGACCCCTCGACCTCCGGTCGAGGGGTCTTCGGCGTGCGCGCCTAGGATCTGCGGCATGACCGTGCGGCACGCCAGGGAAGAGCCTGCCGCCGTCGTGCCACCCGTCCCGCTGCTGCGGCTGCACCTGCTGGGCGGGTTCCGCGTCACCCGCGACGGCGGGCCGCCGCTGCCGGAGCGGTGGCCCCGGCCCAGCGCCCGCACCCTCGTCAAGCTGCTCGCCGTCGCAGGCGACCACCGCCTGCACCGCGAGGAGGCGATGGACGTCTGCTGGCCCGACGCGGACGGCCAGGCGCAGGTCGGCAGCCTGCGGGTGGCGCTGCACGCGGCACGGCGTGCCCTCGAGCCCGAGCTCGCGCCCCGGGCGGCGTCGTCGTACCTGGTGTCCGCAGGGACGCTGCTGCTGCTCGACCCGCAGACCGTGTGGATCGACGCCGACCACGCGGAGACGACGGCGCGCGCCGCGCTCGCGTCGGGCGACCGGGCAGATCTCGCCGCGGCGCTGGACCTGTTCACCGGCGAGCTGCTGCCCGAGGACCGGTACGCCACGTGGGCGCAGGCTCGCCGCGAGCGGCTCGTCGCGCTGCGCGAGCAGGTGCAGCTGGCGCTGGCGGGCGCGCACCTCGCGGCGGGCGACGTCACGCGCGCGGTGGACGCCGCGGAGCGCGTGCTCGCGGACAACCCCGCGGAGGAGCTGGCCCACCGGGTGCTCATCGAGGCGTTCCTGCGCCAGGGCCTGCGGCGGCGCGCCGTGTACCAGTACCACGCGTGCCGCGAGGCGCTGGACGCCGAGCTCGGGGTCCGGCCCGGCCCGGAGACGGAGCGCCTGCACCGCCTCGCGCTCGACGCCTCCCCCGGCGGCGCGCCCACCGGCGCCGCCCTGCCCGCGCCGCTGCGCGCTCCCGCCGCGGCGCCGCTGCGCGGGCGGGAGACGGAGCTCGAGCGGCTCCTGGCGGACGGCGGGCCGCCCGTCCGCCTCCTGTCGGGCGAGGCGGGGGTGGGTAAGACGCGGCTCGTCGCGGAGGTCGCGCGCCGGTCCGCCGACGACGGCGCGGCGGTGCTGTGGGGCGGCGGGCACGACGCCGAGGGGCACACGCCGTACGGGGCGTTCGCGGAGGCGCTCGACGGCTGGCTGGCCGAGCAGAGCGCCGGGTCCCGCGCGCGCGTGGGGGCCGAGCACCCGGAGCTGGCCGCGTTCCTGCCCTCGCTCGGCCGCGCGGACGGCGGAGGCCGCAGCCCCGAGGAGGAGCGCGACCGGCTGTTCCGTGGCACCGCGGCGCTGCTCGGCGACCTCGCCGCGGCGCGCCCCGTCGTCGTCGTGCTGGACGACCTGCACGCCGCCGACACCGGGTCGTTCCAGCTGCTCGGCCATCTCGCGCGGCTGGCTGCGCGCGCCGGTGCGCCGCTGCGGTTCCTCGTCACGCTGCGGTGGGAGGAGCTGCCCGAGGGCGACCCCCGCCGCGTCGGGCTGACGTCCCTGGTGCGCGCCGGCCTCGCCGGCACCGAGGAGGTCGGGCGGCTCGGCCGCGACGCGTGCCTCGCGGTCGCGGCCGACGCCGCCGGGGCGACGGCGGAACGGCTGGGGCGCGTGTGGGACCTGTCCCTCGGCAACCCGCTGTTCGCCGCCGAGCTCGCCCGCGGCCTCGCCGACCCCGCCGCGGCCGCGGACGCCGCCGACAGCGCTGACGGCGACGCGGCGGTGGCGCCGCTCGGCGTGCGGCAGCTGGTCGACGAGCGGCTCGGACGGCTCGACGCCGACGCCCGGCGCGTGGTCGAGGCGCTCTCGGCGGCGGGTGGCGACGCCGCGCTCACCGAGCTGCTCGACGTCGCCGCGTCCGGCCTGAACCCGCCGCTCACGGGCGCCGCGGCCGCCGACGCGGTCGAGCGGGCGCTGGCGGCGTCCCTCGTCGAGGAGCGGGCCGTCGTCGTCGACGGGCACGCCGAGCCGGGCCTCGCGTTCCGCCACCCCCTGGTGCGCCTCACCTGCTACGACCGGCTCAGCGCCGTCCGACGCCGCCGTCTGCACGCGGCGTTCGCGCAGACCGTGCTGCGCCGCCGGCCCGAGGCCGTGGACGTGCTCGCCTCGCACTTCGCCCGCACCGACGACCCGCGGGCGGCCGAGTACCTGCGCCGGGCCGCGGAGCGCGCCGCAGCCCTGTACGCCAACGACACCGCCGACCGCTACTACCGCGACCTCGTCGCGCGCCTCGACGTCGACGCCGCCCGCGCCCGCCTGGACCACGGCCAGGTGCTGCGCCGGATGGGGCGGTTCGACGAGGCGGCCGCCGTGCTGCGGAGCGCCCTCGCGGAGTTCGCGCGGCGGGACGACCACGACGACACCGCGCTCGCCGGCGCGCGGCTGGCGGAGATGCTCCTGCGCACGGGTGAGCACGAGGAGGGGGCGGCCGTGCTGCACCGGCACCCGGCCGGTCCGGACGCCTCGCCCGCCACGGTGGCCGCGCACCACCTGGCCTGGGGTTCGCTGCACGGCGCGCAGGGCCGGCACGAGGCGGCGTACGAGGCGGCGTGCCGCGCCCTGGAGGCCGCGCGACGCGTCCCCGGCCCCGCGGGGCAGGGGCTGCTCGCGCGCGCGTGCGCGCAGCAGGCGTCGAACCTGGGGCAGGCGGGGCGGCTCGCCGAGGCCAGGGAGGCGGGCGACCGGGCGCTCGCGCCCGCGGAGGCGTTCGGCGACCCGACGCTGCTCGGCACGGTCCTGTCGACGCTGCGCGAGAACGCCCGGCGCAGCGGCAGGCTGCAGGACGCCGTGGAGCTCAGCCGGCGGGCCCTCGACCTCGTGGCGCAGTCCGGCGACCCCGTCTCCGCGGCGTTCGAGCGTGCCAACCTTGCCGAGCTGTACCTGCACCGGGAGGACGTCGACACCGCGACCGCCCTGGCCGAGGAGGCCGTGGCCGGGGCGGAGCTGGACGGCGCGTGGGGACTGCCCTATGCGCTCGCGGCCCTGGCGCGGGTGCGGTCGGTCACCGGAGCCGACGACGCCGCGGTCCTCCTGCTCGACCGTGCCGACGAGTCCGCCGCCCGCATCGACGACGAGAAGGCCCGCCGCGAGGTGAGCACCGCCCGGGCGGAGGTGGCGCTGCGGGCGGGGCGCCCCGAGGACGCCCGGGACGCCCTCGGGGCGGAGGCGGCCGCCTCCCCCGTGCTCGCGGCGTGGTGCGCGCTGGGTACCGGCGACGCGGCGGGCGCCGTCGAGCTCGCCGCGGCCGAGGCGCGCCGGGCGCAGCAGGCGGGCGAGCGTCTCACGGAGGTGGACGCGCAGATCGCGCACGCCGTCGCCCTGCACCGCACCGGTCACGCGGACCGCGCGTGGTCGGTCCTCGCCCAGGCCGCAGCCCTGGCGCAGGACCTGCCCTACCCGGCGGGCGCGACGGCGGCCGCGCAGGCCCGGGAGGCCTTGCGCGCCGCTCGGTAGCCTGGCGCGATGCCCGACCCCGGCACGTACTCCGGGGACGACCGCGAGGGCCGCGGAGGAAGGTGCCGGCTGAGTCAGCGCGGCGCGGCGAGGTGCTCCTCCCACGGCAGCAGGGTGACGGGGTGCGGAGGGTGGTCGGACGCGCGCAGCGTCAGGTCGACCACGGCCGCACGCACCCGCGCCCACTCGGCCTCGTCCGTCGTCGAGCCCGGGCGGCCGGGCGTCCGGCCTGCCAGCTCGAGGATCAGCTGCAGCAGCAGCACGGCGCGGGCGGGGTCGGCGCGCCGGGGGTCGGGCCGCGTCGCGGCGCGCACGACCTGAGCCGCGAGCGCCTCTCCGCGCGAGCCGGCGGCGAGCGGGGCAGAGCTCGCCATCCGTAGCGGGAGCGGGGCGGCCCGCAGGGACCAGCGCGTGCCGGAGGGGTCGAGGGGCACGATCCTCGTCGGCCCGCGCAGCAGCGACGCGACCAGCAGGGCGACGGCGACGAGCACCACCGTCCCGGCCACGGTGCACAGCCAGCCGGCGGTCCGGGGCGCGGTCGGCGTCGTCAGGAGGAGCACGCCTGCCGAGACGACCCAGACGGTCGCGCAGCCCACGGCCACCAGGGCGAAGAGCAGCGCGGCGGAGGCGTCCCCGGGGCGTCGTCGTCGTGTGCTCATACCCCTTGATTGCCGGCAGGGCACCGATCGCTACGTCGAGGCACCCGATCCACCACGTCGATCCAGGACGGCGACGCGGGGAGCGGCCGTCTACGCTCACCCCGTGACACGCTCCGCGAGCCGACGGTGACGGGCCCTGGCCGCCGGGTGAGAAGGTTCCTGCCGCCGTTGTGGGTGCCGGCCCTGCTGCTCGTCGTGGTCCTGCCGCTGACGGGCGCGCTCCCGGCGGACGACGCCCGCTCCCTCGCCGCGCTCACCGGCCCGGTGCTCGGCTTCGTCGTCCTGCTCACGGTCGTGTCGGAGCTCTGCGCCGGCGCCGGGCTGTTCGACGCGGTGGCGGACGGCGCCGCCCGGCTCGCCCGCGGGCGGGCGTGGGTGCTGTGGCTGCTCGTGGCCGTCGTGGCGGCGGCGTGCACCGTGGTGCTGTCCCTGGACACGACGGCGGTCCTGCTGACCCCGGCGGTCGTCGCGGTGGCGCGGCGCCTCGACCGGGACCCGCTCCCTCTCGCGCTGACGGTGCTGGCCCTCGCGAACACGGCGTCGCTGCTGCTGCCCGTCTCGAACCTGACGAACCTCATGGCGGCCTCGTCGTTCGACGCCGGCTACCTCGGGGTGATGGCGGCGCCCGCGGCGGCGGTGCTCGTCGTGGTCCTGGTCACGCTCGCGGCGCTGCACGCCCGTGCGCTGCGCGGCCGGTATGCGCTGCCGTCGAGGCGGGAGGTCGCCGACGTGGTGCTGCTGCGCGTCGCGGCCGCGGTGGTGCTGGTCATGGGCGCCGGGTTCGCGGCGGGGTTGCCGGTGCTGCCCGTGGCGCTCGGCGCGACCGCCGTCCTCGGGGCGGCGACGGCCTGGCGACGGGCGCCGTTGCTCGTCCCGGTGCGGGAGATGGTGCCGTGGCGCACGGTCGTGGTCACGGCGGGCCTCTTCGCCGTGGTCGGTACGTGGCACGCGCACGGGCTCACGGAGCTGCTGGCTCCGCTCGTCGGCTCGGGGGACGACGCCGCCGGGCTCGCCCAGGTCGCTGCCGTCGGCGCGACGTCCGCGAACGCCGTGAACAACCTGCCCGCCTACCTCGCGCTCGCCCCGACCGTCACCGGCGACGACGCCCGGCTCGCAGCCCTCCTGGTGGGCGTGAACGCGGGGCCGCTGATCACCCCTTGGGCGTCGCTGGCCACCCTGCTGTGGCTCCAGCAGTACCGCCGCCACACGTTCTCCGTGCCCGCCGGACTGATGCACCGCGTCGTCGGCCAGGGCGTGGTGGTCGCGCCCCTCGCCGTCGCGGCCGGGGTGCTCGCGCTCGTGGTGGCCGGCTGACAGGACGGCGCACGCACGGCAGGCGTGGCGCGCGGCGTGTCGTCGCCTCCGAGGCCCCCTCGTTTCGTGCCCTCTCGGCAAGGCCCGAGACCTGGGCGTTGACCAGGAGCCGATGCGGCTGACGAGCAGATTCCCGCCCAGCCGGAGGTGCGCCGCCTGCACGGGACGGCGTGCGGCTGAGCATGGAATGACGGTGGAGGCGGACTGGGGCCAGGAGCCCGCGCGTCGTGCCCGGTCGGCCGAAAGCACAGAAAACGAGCGGGCCTTGGAGGCGACGACACACCACGTGCCACGCCGGCGCGCGAGGCAGACGATGGTGAAGGCGCACGGAACGGTGGGGCCCTGGCGGGTAGATTCGCCCGATGCTCAGAACCCTGCGGCGGGCGCTCGCCGGCATCTACTGGCGGCTCAGTCGCTGGACCCTCCGCAGCGAGCCCGTCCCGGCACAGGCGGGCGTGCTGGTCGGCGCGCCGCACACGTCCAACTGGGACTTCGTGCTCATGCTCGCCATCGCGTGGCGGCTCGGGCTGGACGTGCGCTGGCTGGGCAAGCACACCCTGTTCGCCGGCTGGCGCGGGCCGCTGATGCGCGCGCTCGGTGGCATCCCGGTCGATCGTCGCGACCCCAGCCGCGTGGTCGAGGACGTGCTCTCGCGCGTCCAGGCCGGAGAGGTCTTCCACCTCGTGGTGACGCCCGAGGGCACCCGCTCCGGCGACGGCTGGAAGTCCGGCTTCTACCGCATCGCCCGCGCCGCCGACCTCCCCGTGACCCTCGGGTACGTGGACCGCACCACGATGACCACCGGCCTCGGGCCGACGATCCACCTCACCGGCGACGTGCGCGCCGACATGGACGTCGTCCGCGCCTTCTACGCCGACAAGGCGGGCGTGCGCCCCGCCCTGCGCACCGAGCCCCGCCTGGCCGACGAGGACCGCCCCGGCTGACCCGCCGGGACGGAAGCCGTCCGGCTTCGTCAGCCGCGCGCCACGTGGTCGTAGGCGCCCGCGGCAAGATCCTCGAGCAGCGTCGGACCGGCCGGCTCCCAGCCCAGCAGCTCGCGCGTCAGCTCGCTGGACGCGACCGCGTCCATCCCCCAGAAGCCCCCGAGCCAGCCGAAGTGCTCGGCCGCGTCGGCAGGGTCGACGGACGCGACGGGCACGCCGACGACGCGGCCGATCGCCTCCGCCATCTCCCGGTGCCGGACACCCTCCTCGCCCACGGCGTGCACCACGGTGCCGCCCGGCGCCTTGTCGAGCGCGAGGGCGACGAGGCGCCCCGCGTCACCGACATGGACGGCCGGCCACCGGCTCGTCCCGTCCCCGACGTAGCCGGACACGCCACGCTCCCGCGCGATCCGGACCAGCTGGGCGACGAAACCGTGGTCGCCCACGCCGTGGACGGTCGCCGCGAACCGCAGCGCCACCGGGGCGACACCCCGCTCGGCGGCGTCGAGCGCCAGCCCCTCCGACCCGCCCCGCGGCGCGTCCGGACCGCTGAACGCCGACGCGTCCCGCTCCGTGAGCACCCGCCCGGGCGCCCCCGCCAGCCCCGACGCCAGCAGCAGCGACCGCCCGGTGCCCGCCAGCTCGTCGACGAACGCCTGCACCACCGCCCGCTCGGTGCGGCCCGCCCCGGCATAGTCGGAGAAGTCGTGCTTGAACGCCAGGTGGATCACGGCGTCGGCCTGCCGGGCGCCGGCACGCAGGCTCTCCAGGTCGTCGAGGCTGCCTCGGTGAGCAGCGGCCCCCAGGACGGCGAGCCGGTCGGCGGAGGCGTCGGACCGAGCCAGTCCGACGACCTCGTGCCCGGCGGCGAGCAGGTGCGGCACGGTGGCGGAGCCGATCCAGCCGGAGGCTCCGGTGACGAAGACGCGCATGATTTCTCCTCGAAGTGATGTCAGTTACTGACATCACTACGCTACACCTGATGTCAGGTGCTGTCATCACTAGACTGTCCGGCATGGCCCGATGGGAACCCGACGCGCGCGGGCGGATGACACGCGCTGCGCTCGACCTGTACACCGAGCAGGGGTTCGAGCAGACGACGACCGCCCAGATCGCGGAGCGCGCCGGCGTCACCGAGCGCACGTACTTCCGGCACTTCGCCGACAAGCGCGAGGTGCTGTTCGACGGCTCGCACGAGCTCGAGGGCACCGTCGTCGCGGCCGTCGTCGACGCTCCCGCCGACGCCGCCCCGCTCGACGCGGTGGGCGAGGCCTTCGCCCTCGCCGCGTCCGCCCTCGAGGAGCGGCGCGAGTTCGCGGCGCGCCGCGCCGCCGTCGTCGCCGCCACGCCGCGCCTCCAGGAGCGCGAGCTCCTCAAGCTCGCCGCGCTGCGGGACGCTGCAGCGGCCGCGCTGCGGGAGCGCGGCGTCACCGAACCGGCAGCGTCGATGGTCGCCGAGGCCGGGGTCTCGGCGTTCCGGGTGGGGTTCGAGGCCTGGATCGCTTCCCACCAGGAGCGCCCGCTCGCGCACGAGGTGCGCGACGCCCTCGCCGCGCTCCGGGCTCAGGCAGCGGTCTAGGCTCGCCGTCGTGCCCGAGCCCGAGTCGATCCCCGCCCACCTGCCCGCCGACCTTCCCGACGGCGTCGCGCTGCGCCTGCTGGACCGCGACGACGGCCCCGCGCTCGCCGCGGCGTACGCGCGCAACCGTGAGCACCTCGCGCCCTGGGAGCCGGAGCGGCCCGCCGAGTTCTACGAGGCGCAGTACCACGCCCTGCGCATCCCCGTGGAGCTCCTGTCACACGGCTCCGGGCGGTCCGTGCCTCTCGTCCTGGACCGCGGCGGCGACGTCGTCGGCCGCGTGAACCTCAGCGACATCGTGCTCGGCGCGTTCCGCAGCGCGCACCTGGGCTACTGGGTCGACGCGGCCCTCGCCGGCCGCGGCATCATGACCGCGGCGGTCGAGGCCGCGTGCGCGCACGCGCGCGACGACCTGGCGCTGCACCGCGTCCAGGCCGCGACGCTGCTGCACAACGAGCCGTCACAGCGGGTGCTCGCGCGGACCGGCTTCGAGCGGATCGGCACCGCGCCCCGGTACCTCAACATCGCGGGGCGCTGGCAGGACCACGCCCTGTTCCAGCGGATCCTGCACGACTGACGGGTCGGCGGCGGTCCCCGCGCCGTCGCCCCGCTCCCGGGCCCGACGACGGCCGCGCAGCACGAGCCCCACCGCGCCGGCCGCCACGGCGAGCACGAGCAGCACGATCCCCGCCCCGGCCACCGTCGCGAGACCCGACCGGTCCGAGGCCGCGTCGGCGTGCGCGGCGGCCTCGTCCAGGTCGCCGGCGGCCAGGTCGTCCCGGGCGCGCTCCGCAGACCGGTCGACGCCGAGGGCGAGCGCCCCGAGCCCCGACACCGGGTCCCGGTCGGCGTCCGCGGCCCGCACGGCCCGGCCCACCTGCGTCGTGACGGCGGCGGCCTGCGGCAGCAAGGACCCGAGCGCGGCGTACTGCTCGTCGTGCGACGCGTCCTCGTACGCCGCACGGACGGTGGCGGGCACCGCCACGCCCGCCCGCCGGGCCGCGTCCTGCACGGCCCCGGCCTCCGCCGCGGCGTCGCCGAGCGCGGACCGCACGTCCTTCGCGTCCCCGAACTCCCAGCGCGTCATCGCCGTGCGCAGCCCCAGGGGCGGCTGCCACGCGCCGTCCGCCTCGTCGACCGCCGCGTACGCGTCGCGCGCCTCGCCCCGCCCCCGCAGCTGCTTCCGCTGGTCGCCGTCGAGCACCCAGGTGCGCAGCACCTGCGGCGCACCGTCGACGCCGCCGCGCGTCTGGACGAGGTCGAGGAAGCGCCGCCAGTCCGTGCGGGCGTAGTTCTCGTCCGTCGAGCCGGGCCGCTCGTAGGCGCTCTCCCCCGCCTGGGCGGCCGACACGACCGCGGTGAACGCGTCGTCGTCCAGCCCGCCCAGCAGCTTCTGCACCACCGTGTACGACGCGGCGTACCCGTACGCCTCGACGTCCGCGTCGAGCTCGCCCGGGTTCGCCTCCCACGCCGACAGCGGCAGGGCCACCGCGGCGTCCCGGTCGGGCGCCTTCCACGGGTCGCTGGTGCCGCCGGTGCGGGCCACCACGCGGTGCGCCACGACCTCCGTCATCCCCTCGGACAGCCACCGCGCCGAGAGCCGGTCCGGGTTCAGCCAGGCGTGCCCGAGCTCGTGGTACAGCGTGGCGTCGTCCAGGTCCTCCGGGATGACGATCTCGTCCTTGCCCGGGTCGAACCACGCGTACCCCAGGACCTTGGGCGACACGTCCTCGCGGATCGTCTCGAGGCCGCCCGGCCAGGGCCGACCCACGACGTCCTCCAGCGCCGGCAGCCCCTTCTCCAGCTTCCGGGAGACGAACCTCGTCCACTTCCCGTCACCCGGGAAGCTCTGCAGGGTGAGCGTCGTGCCGGCGGCACGGACCCGCTTCTGGTCCGACTTCTTGGGGTCCCGGGCCGACACGACCGCCCAGATGCCGTCCTTGTCGGAGTTCTCGGTGGCCGTGTACGTGACGGTGCGGCCCGTGCGCTTCGTGGTGAAGTCGTCCGACGTGGCGTCGAAGGTCATCGAGGCGGGGAGCACCACCTCGACCGTCGTACGGCCCGCGTCGCCCAGGCCCGACGCCGCGAACGTGGCGAAGCCGTCCCCCACCCGGGTGTAGTCCTTCGAGCGCACCGGCTCGCCGGGGATGTCGAAGGCCCAGTCGATCGTGCGAGTGCTGCCGTACCGCAGCGGGGAGAACGTGGCCACGGCGTACCGGGTGCTCGGGTCCTCCGTCGACTCCAGCGACACCGGCAGGGACACGCCCCCGCTGACCGCGCGCACGTGCTCCGCCCCGGCGGGGACCGGGATCGCGTACGACGTGTAGTAGTAGTACGTCAGCCCGCGGTCCGGGGTCACGTTGCCGATGGTGGTGGTCACCGTGGCACGGACCTCGCTGTCCTTCGCCCGCAGCTCGTAACGGTTGTGCGACTCCTCCGTGAGCCCCTCGTCGGCGACGGCGGCAGGGCCGGAGAGCAGGAGCGCGCCGACGAGGCCGGCACCCAGCAGGGCGGGCAGCGCGGGACGACGACGTGACGCGGGCGAGGGGCTCATCGCGCCGCATCCTCCCGTGCCGCGCGTCAGCGCCGCAAGCTGCCGGCACCCCGGGCACCTCGACGCACCGCCGTTCCGCGTGCGCCTGCCGTCCTCGTGCGGTAGACCGGGGGTTGTCGGGCCGCGGAGGGGGACGCCATGAGCACTGACGAGAAGAGCATCCGCCCCGGCGCCGACGCCGGGGCGATGACGATCGCGCTGCTGACCGCCTGCTCGGAGCCCGACCTGGGGATCCGCTCCCGGGTGGTCCAGGAGCTCCTCGACGAGGCGAGCCACGACTCGCGGCTCGCCCGCGAGGTGCTGACCACCATGCTCACCGCCTCGGTCATGTCCTTGCGCGCCTACACCGACGCCACCCGGCGTGACCCGCAGGACGTGCTGCGCGCCCTCGGCATGAGCTGGTCGCAGCGGTCCCTCAGCGCCTGACGGCAGCCACCAGCACCGTCAGGCACCGTCAGGCACCGTCAGGCACCGTCAGGCACCGTCAGGCGTCGAGGTCCTCGATGCGGGCGACGCTGGGCTCGCGCTCGGTCTGCAGCCGTGCCGCGACGTCCTCCGCGGCACGCAGGACGCGCAGCACGTTGCCGCTGGCCAGGCCGGCGAGCTCGTCGTCCGACCAGCCCCGGTCGGCGAGCGCCGCGAGCAGCGCCGGGTAGCCGGACACGTCGCGCAGCTCGTCGGCGAAGCCGCCCGCGCCGTCGTAGTCGCCGCCGAGCCCGACGTGCGCCGCCCCGGCGACCTCGCGGACGTGCTCGACGTGCGCGACGACGTCGTCGAGCGTGGTCGGCGGCTTGGGGTGGCTCTTCTCCCACTCCTCGGAGAACGCGGCGAACTCGGCGTAGTCGTTCGGGGCGATGCCTGCCTGCGTCGCCGCCTCGCCCGCCGCCGCGCGCCACTCCCCGATCGCGGGGGTGACGAAGCTCGGCACGAACGTCACCATGCAGACGCCGCCGTTGTCGGCGAGGCGCGCGAGGACGTCGTCGGGCACGTTGCGCGGCACGTCGCACACGGCGCGGGCCGAGCTGTGCGAGAAGATCACGGGCGCCTCCGTGACGTCGAGGGCGGCACGCATCGTGCCCGCCGACACGTGCGACAGGTCGACGAGCATCCCGAGGCGGTTCATCTCGCGCACCACCTCGCGACCGAACGCCGTCAGTCCGCCCTGGTCGAACCGGCCGTCGGCGGGAGGCGCGTCGGTCGCGGACTCTGCCCACGGGTTGTGGTGGTTGTGCGTGAGCGTCATGTAGCGCACGCCCACCTCGGAGAGCATCCGCAGCGCGCCCATCGACGAGTCGATCGACTGCCCGCCCTCGGCCCCCATGAGCGACGCGATCCGCCCCTCCGCCCACGCGGCCACGACGTCGTCTGCCGTCGTCGCGAGCCGGAAGTGCTCCGGCCAGCGCGCCACCATGCGGCGCACGGCGTCCACCTGCTCCAGCGTCGCGGTGACGGCGGCGCTGCCCGGCAGGTTGGACGGCACGTAGACCGACCAGAACTGGGCGCCCACCCCGCCGGCACGCAGCCGCGGCACGTCGGTGTGCGTGCGGCCCTCGGTGCCGGCCTCGATGTCCAGGCGGGACCAGTCGTACGCCACCTGGTCCCGCGCCTCCCACGGCAGGTCGTTGTGCCCGTCCCAGACGGGGTGGTCACGCAGGAGGGCGGCGATCCTGTCGGTGTGCTCGGTCGTCATCCGGCGACCCTACCGACCCGCCCCCGCGAGCTGTCAGAGCCACGTGACGGTGGAGGCTGACCTGGGTCTGACAACTTTCCTCAGCGGTGCCCGCCGCGCAGCCTGTCGATCTCGCGCCGCTCCCGCTTGGTGGGCCGGCCGGCACCGCGGTCCCGGACGCCGACGGCCTCCCGCTCCTGCCGGGTCGGCATGGGCGGGCTCTCGTCCCGGTACGCCTTGACGGCGAGCGGGGCTCCCACGCGTTTGGGGAGCAGCTCGACGACGACGACCTTGCGGTCGCGCAGCGGGTCGCGCCAGGTGACGGTGTCGCCCGCGGTGACGGACGTGGCGGGCTTGGCCACCGTGCCGTTCACCCGGACCCGCCCCGACCGCAGCAGAGCGGCCGACGCCGAGCGGCTCTTGAAGAGCCGCACCGCCCACAACCACACGTCCACGCGCATCCCGTCAGCCTCTCACGGTGCGTCACGGCACGGCACCGGTCGACGCCGGGACGTCGCCCTCGCGGGCCGCGCGGCCGGGAAGGTCAGAGGCGGCTCCGAGAATGCTCTAAGAATCCCTCCCGAGACTGAGGGCATGAGCACGCTCGCCACTCCGCGGCCCCGCCCCCGGCCGACGCACCCTCCGGTCGGGGCGGGCCGGGGGCGCGCGCCGGGCGGGGTCCTCCTGCGCGGGGTCGTCCTGCGCGGCGTCCTGGCCGTGGCCGTCGCCGCGACGGTCGCCTTCTGGTGGCGGGGGACGCCGACGACGGCGGGCACCTCCCCGGGGGCGGCGCTGACCGGCCTCGGGGAGCTCGTCGGCCTGGTCGCGTCGGTCCTCGTCTGCGCCCAGCTGCTGCTGGTGGGCAGGGTGCCGTGGTTCGAGCGGGCCGTCGGTCTGGACCGTCTCGTCGCCTGGCACCGCACCCTGGGGACCACGGTCGTGCTGCTCGTGGTGACCCACGTGCTGCTCATGGTCGAGGGGTCGAGCCTGCTGACCCGGCAGGCGCCGTGGCCCGAGGCCCTGTCGATGCTGACGACCATGCCCGACCTCCTGCTCGCGCTGCTCGGCACGGCCGTCTTCCTCGCCGTGGGTGCGAGCAGCGCCCGGCTGGTGCGCCGGCACCTGTCCTACGAGGCCTGGTTCCTCGTGCACCTGAGCATCTACGCCGGGATCTACCTGGCGTTCTGGCACCAGATTGCCGCCGGGGCGCACTTCGTCGGCTCCACGGCCGCGCGGACCGTGTGGGTGCTGCTCTACGTGGCGACCGCGGCGGCGGTCCTCACCTGGCGGTTCGTCCTGCCGCTCGTCGACGCCGGCCGGCGCGGCCTCCGGGTCACCGCCGTCGTCCCGGAGGCCGGCGGCATGACGAGCGTGTGGGTGTCGGGGCCGGGTCTCGGGGAGCTGCCCGCGGTCGCCGGCCAGTTCTTCCTGGTCCGCTTCGTCACCCGGGGGCACCTCGTGACGGCGCACCCGTACTCGCTGTCCACGGCGCCCACCGGTGACGAGCTGCGGTTCACCATCGGACCGCTCGGCGACCACTCGCGTGCCGCGGCCCGCCTGCGGCCCGGCACACGCGTCCACCTCGAGGGGCCGTTCGGACGGTTCACCGCGGACCGCGCACGACGGCACGGCGTCCTGCTCGTCGCCGGCGGTGCGGGCATCGGCCCCGTGCGGGCCCTGGCCGAGGACCTGGTCCTGCGCGGTCACGACGTCGTCGTCGTGCACCGGGCGCGGACGGCGGACGCCCTGGGCCTCGGGCAGGAGCTCGCGCAGGCCACCGCGATGACGTACCTGCCCGTCGTCGGGCGGCGGGCCGACCTCGGGTACGACCCCCTCGACGCCCGGTCCCTGGCGGCCCTCGTCCCCGACGTCGCGGCCCGCGACGTGTTCGTGTGCGGCCCGCCGGGCATGGTGGGCGCCGTGGAGCGGGCGGCGCGTGCAGCGGGGGTCCCCCGATCGGCCGTCCATCACGAGGAGCTGAGCCTGTCATGACCGCACGACGCTGGCGGGGCACGATCGTCTACGCCGGGACGCTGGCCGCCCTCGGCGCGGCGGCCCTGGCCCGGTTCGGCGTGCCCGTCGCCGACCCCGGCCCCCTGACGAGCGCCACGGGCAGCGGCGTCGCGGAGCCGACGACCGGCAGCACGTCCCCCGACAGCACGTCCTCCGGCAGCACGTCGTCGGGCAGCACGTCGTCGGGCAGCACGGGCAGCGCGTCGCCGTCGGACACGTCGACCGGCTCGGCCGACACGTCCACGGTGACCGTGACCGGCGACGTCGCCCAGACCCCGTACGGGCCGGTCCAGGTGGCCGTGACGTTCTCCGGCACGCACATCGACGACGTGGTCACGGTGCAGTCCCCGACCGGCCCGGAGAGCTCGCAGATCGCGGCCCGGTCCACGCCGGTCCTCGCGCAGGAGGTGGTCGACGCGCAGTCCGCGCACATCGACACCGTCTCGGGGGCGACGTACACGTCCGAGGGCTATCGCGAGTCCGTGCAGTCGGCGATCGACGCGCGGGGGTGAGCGTGCGCCACGTGGAGACCGTCATGGGCGTCCCGGTGTCGCTCGTCCTGCGCGCACCGGACGACGCCCGGTCGCGGGCGGCCGTCCGAGCGGCCTTCGACCGGCTGCACGCCGCGGACGCGCGGTTCAGCCCGTACCGCCAGGACAGCGAGCTGTGCCGGTACGCGCGCGGACAGGTCCCGGTGCCCTCCGGCGAGCTGCGCGAGGTGCTCGACCTTGCCGAGGCGGCGCGCCGGGCCAGCGGCGGGGCGTTCGACGTCCGCCGCCCGGACGACACCCTCGACACGAACGGCGTCGTCAAGGGATGGGCCGCCCAGCGCACGGCCGACCAGCTGCGCGCCGACGGCTTCCACGACCTGTGCCTCAACGCGGGGGGCGACGTCGTGGCCGCGGGGAGCGCCGAGCACGGCCGCCCCTGGGTGGTCGGCGTCCGGTCGCCCTTCCGGCGCGACGCCCTGCTGGCCCGGGTCGAGGTGGTCGACGGCGCCGTCGCGACGTCCGGCACCTATGAGCGCGGCGCGCACGTCTGGGACGGTCGCACCGGCTGTCCCGCCGAGTCCCTGGTTGCCGCGACCGTGGTCGCCGGCGACCTCACGACGGCGGACGTCCTGGCCACCAGCGTCCTCGCCCTCGGGCCCGACGGCGTGTCCTGGGCCGCCGGGCAGGGCGCGAGCCTCGTGCTCGCGGTCCGCCCCGACTTGGAGGTGATCAGCGCGGGCGTGGCCGCGCCCGCGGCAGCAGCACGGTGAGCCGGGCACCGCGAGCGCCGTCCTGCCGCACACCCGCCGCGACGCTGCCCCCGTGCTGGGCGGCGATCTCGGCGACGAGCGCGAGGCCCAGCCCGTAGTGCCGTCGGTCCGCACCCTCCGCACCCGCACGTCCCTCCCCGTCCCGGCGACCCGACGCGAACCGGTCGAACAGGCCGGTGACGTCCTGGGGCACGCCCGGGCCGTCGTCCTCGACCACGACCCGCACGTCGTCGCGTGACACGAGCACCAGGACACGGACCTCGCTGCCGGCGTAGTCGACGGCGTTGTCCACCAGGGCTGTCACCGCGCGCCGGACGGCGACGGGCGTCGCGACCACCACGGCCTCCTCGACGCCTTCGCGGACCAGACGCAGGCCGCGTCCCTCGGCCGTGGGGCGTACCGCGTCCACGACCTCCCGCACCACGGCGGCCACGTCCACGGGCACCCGCTCGACCGCACGGGCGTCGGCCGCGACGAGCAGGTCGTCCAGGATCTCCGTGAGGGCCGCCGTGTCGGCGAGGAGCCCGTCCACGTCCTCGCCGACGCGAGCCGTGCGACCGCCGTCGGGATCGTCGAGCCGGCGCCGCAGCAGCTGGGCGCGCGTGGACAGGAGCGTCAGCGGGGTGCGCAGCTCGTGGCTCGCGTCCATGACGAACCGGCGCTGCATGGCCAGCGCCGTCGCCAGCGGCCGCACCGCACGCCGGGCGAACCACCACCCGGCCGCCGTCGCCAGCAGGACGCCCACCCCGCCCGCGACGGCGAGCGCGGTGAGCATCCGGGCCAGCTCCTCGCGGCTCTCGGCCGTGTCCGCCACCGCCTGCACGACGCGGCCCCGCTCCACGTCCGTCAGCACGTCGTACTCCCCCGACGGGAGGGTCACGCGGTCGCGCACCTCCTCGCCGGTGCGTGCCACCTGCTCCATCGTCGCCACGTCGGGCAGCCCCTCCGGCATGCCGGGCGTGGTCTGCACACCGCCCGGAGCGGCGACGGCGACCCACAGCCCCGCTCCCACGTCGTCCACCCGCCCCGTGGACTCGACCGCCGACTCGAGGCGGCTCGCGGTCTCCTCCGCGAACGCCCGCGCGGCGAGCCCGGCCGCGACACCGGCCACCACGAGCACGCAGCCCAGGACCAGCGCCCCGGTCTGCAGCCCGAGGCGGCGGCTCGTGCGCCGCAGCTGCTCCCGCTCGGGCAGGCGCGCGCCGCCCGGCGTCACGGTTCCCCCCACCGGTAGCCGACGCCGCGCACCGTGGTGACGGCCCGGCGGCCCAGCTTGCGGCGCAGGTAGTGGACGTACGTGTCGACCACCCCGTCGTCCGTGGCCTCGGGGAACACCCGGTCGCGCACGGCGTCGCGCCCGAACACCTGGTGCGGGTGACGTGCGAGCAGCTCGACGAGCGCGGCCTCCCGGTCCGACAGGTCGACGGGGGCGCGACCGTCGTCGAACCGCACCCGGCGCGCGGCCACGTCGAACGCGCCACCGCCGAACCGCACCTGCTCCGTCCCGCCCACGAGCGCCCCGGCTCGACGGCGCAGCGCACGCAGGCGGGCGAGCAGCTCGTCGACGTCGAACGGCTTGCCCAGGTAGTCCTCCGCACCCGCGTCCAGGCCCTCGACGCGGTCCACGGGGTTGCTCAGCGCGGACAGCACGAGCGCCGGGGTGGTGACGCCCTGCGCCCGCAGCCGTCCGAGGACGTCCAGCCCTTCGATCGCGGGCAGGCCACGGTCGAGCAGCAGCACGTCGTAGGTGCGCGTGAGCCCGAGGTGCAGCCCACGCTGCCCGTCCCCGGCGACGTCCACCCCGTACCCCGCGTCGCCGAGCAGCTCGGCGAGCATGGCGGACAGCTGGCGGTCGTCCTCGACCACCAGCACGCGCCCGGAGGCCGGCACCGTCGTGCTCACCCGGTAGACGTACCACCCGGCGGGCCGCGGAGCGACCGGTCCGCGCCGACGTCGACCGCGGGCGGGTCCCGCCGCCCCGAGTGCTCGTCGGGTGTCGCGACGGCGCCGTTGCTAGCGTCTGCCCCATGGCTGAACCCATGGCTGGACCCACGGCCGAGGTACGCGTCGAAGAAGACCTCCTCGGACGCAAGGAGGTCCCCGCTCAGGCGTACTACGGGATCCACACCGTGCGGGCGATCGAGAACTTCCCGATCTCCGGCACGACCATCAACGACGTGCCGGAGATGATCCGCGGCATGGTGATGGTGAAGAAGGCGGCGGCGCTCGCGAACCGGGAGCTGCGCGCCATCCAGCGGGACATCGCGGACGCCATCATCGAGGCGTGCGACGAGGTGCTGGTCCAGGGCCGCTGCCTCGACCAGTTCCCCGTCGACGTGTTCCAGGGGGGCGCGGGCACGAGCGTCAACATGAACACCAACGAGGTGATCGCGAACCTCGCGCTGGAGCGCGTGGGCTTCGCCCGCGGCCGCTACGACGTCATCAACCCGAACGACCACGTCAACAAGTCGCAGTCCACCAACGACGCCTACCCGACGGGGTTCCGCCTGGCGGTGCATGCCCTGGTCGACGCGCTGGTCGTCGCCGTGCGCCGGCTGTCGCGGGCGCTGGACGAGAAGGCGTCGGAGTTCGCAGAGCTGCCGAAGATGGGCCGGACCCAGCTGCAGGACGCGGTGCCGATGAGCCTGGGGCAGGAGTTCGCCGGCTTCTCGGTGAACGTCGCGGAGGAGGTCAAGCGGCTGCGCAACGCCGCCGACCTGCTGCTCGAGGTCAACCTCGGGGCGACGGCGATCGGCACGAGCCTCAACACCCCGCCCGGCTACCCGAAGGTCGCGGCGCGGCGGCTCGCGGAGGTCAGCGGGCTCGGCACGGTGCCCGCGGAGAACCTGGTCGAGGCCACGTACGACAACGGCGCCTACCTGGCCGTGCACTCCGCGGTGAAGCGGCTCGCGGCCAAGCTGTCGAAGATCTGCAACGACCTGCGCCTGCTGTCCTCCGGGCCGCGCGCGGGCCTCAACGAGATCAACCTGCCCGAGCTGCAGGCCGGGTCGTCGATCATGCCCGCCAAGGTCAACCCCGTGATCCCCGAGGTGGTCAACCAGGTCTGCTTCAAGGTCATGGGCAACGACGTGACCATCACGCACGCCGCCGAGGCCGGCCAGCTCCAGCTCAACGTCATGGAGCCCGTGCTCGCGGAGTCGATGTTCGAGTCGATCCGCCTGCTCACGAACGCCTGCGACGCGCTGCGCACCAAGTGCGTGGTCGGGATCACCGCGAACGCGGAGGTCATGCGGCAGCACGTGCTCGGCTCGATCGGCATCGTCACGTACCTCAACGAGGTGATCGGCCACCACAACGGCGACCTGGTGGGCAAGGAGGCGGCCCGCACCGGCAGCTCGGTGCGCGACGTCGTGATCGCGCGCGGCCTGCTCACGGCCGCGGAGGTCGACGCGATCCTCACCACCGAGAACTTCCTGCACCCGCGCTACTCCGGGCGGTTCTACGGGCCGGACGAGCGCGGCATCCCGCCGCTGGGGCAGGAGGGCGAGGCGTCGCACGTCGTGGAGTCGGACGACGCCGCAGGGACGCCGCCCGACCCCAGGCCCGAGGACGAGACCGAGCACGAGACCGAGCACGAGACCGAGCAGGAGACCGAGCAGGAGACCGAGCAGGAGTCCGGGCCGGGGGCGGCCGCACGGTGATCGTCGTCCAGTTCGTCGTCGTCCTGGTCTTCGTCTTCATCGGTGCGCGCATCGGGGGGATCGGGATCGGGCTGGCGGGCGGCGCCGGGGTCATCGTCCTGGGCCTGCTGGGGCTCGAGGTCGACCCGGCGACGGGCGTCCCCTGGGACGTGCTGGGCATCATCATGTGCGTCATCGCGGCCATCGCCGCGATGCAGGCCGCCGGCGGGCTGGACTACCTCGTGGCGAAGACCGAGGTGCTGCTGCGGTCGCGCCCGCGCAACATCACCTTCCTCGCGCCGCTGGTCACCTACTTCATGACCGTGTTCGCCGGCACGGGGCAGGTCGCGTTCTCCACCCTCCCCGTGATCGCGGAGGTGGCGAAGGAGTCGAACGTGCGGCCGTCGCGCCCGCTGTCGATCGCGGTGGTGGCGTCGCAGATGGCGATCGCTGCTTCCCCGATCTCCGCAGCGGTCGTGGCGATGGCCGCGGTCGTGGAGCCGCTCGGGGTCGACTACCTCACGCTGCTGACGGTGGCCGGCGTCTCCACCCTGGTGGGCTGCATGGTGGGGGCGGTCGTCGCGTCCCGCCAGGGTGTCGAGCTGCAGGACGACCCCGTCTACCAGGAGCGGCTCGCGAAGGGGCTCGTGAAGCGCCGCGAGCGCACCGAGTTCGTCGCGAAGCCGCGAGCGCTGCTGTCGCTGATCATCTTCGCGGCGGCCCTGCTGGTCGTGGTGCTGTACTCCACCGCGGTGTCCGACTCGGTGGGTCTCATCCAGGACCCGACCATCACCCGCAGCGGCGCCATCATGACGTTCATGCTGCTGGCGGGGCTGCTCATCGCCGTCTTCTGCCAGATCGACGTGGGCACCGTGATCACGCAGCAGACGTTCCGCAGCGGCATGAGCGCCGCGGTCTGCATCATCGGCGTCGCCTGGCTGGGCAACACCTTCGTGCAGGGGCACACGGCAGAGATCGAGGAGCTGGGCGGCGACCTCATCCGGCAGTACCCGTGGATGCTCGCCGTGGTGCTGCTGCTGGCCTCCGCGCTGCTCTACTCGCAGGCGGCGACGACGATCGCGCTGATGCCCGTCGCGGCCGGCATGGGCGTGGCCGCGACGACGATGGTCGCGTCGTTCCCCGCCGTCACCGGGCTGTTCCTGCTGCCGACGTACACCACCGTGGTCGCGGCCATCGAGCTCGACGACACCGGCACCACCCGCATCGGGAAGTACCTGTTTAACCACTCGTTCATGGTGCCGGGGCTGGTGTCCGTGGCGACGGCCGTCGCCCTCGGCTTCGGCCTGGCGCCGCTGCTGATCTGAGCGTCAGACGTCGAGCCACGGCGCCGCGGCGTACTGCTCGTCCGTGACGTGCTCCAGCCACGTCGTCGTCGCGGCGGGGTCGTCGGCGTTCTCCAGCATGGCCAGGTGCTCCATGAAGTCGTCGGGCGAGGCGCCGTGCCAGTGCTCCTCCCCCGGCGGGCAGTACACCGTCTCGCCGGGCCGGGCCTCGACCACGACGCCGTCGCGCGTGCCGACCAGGGCGACGCCGGAGACGACGTGCAGCGTCTGGCCGCGGGCGTGCGAGTGCCACGCCGTGCGCGCGCCGGGCGCGAACCGGACGAGCGCCACGACCATCCGCTGGCCGGGCTCCTGCGGGACGGCGATCGGGTCGAGCCAGACGTCGCCCGTGAACTGCTCGGGCGGGTTCTTGGTGGTGGCGGGGCGGGGCAGCTTCTTCATCGCTCGATGATCCCTTCCACCCGGTGGTCCGCGCCCGTCGAGGGCTGACCACCCGTGCGCGCCGCATCGTGTCTAGCGTGGGGCCAGGAGGTGGTCCCGTGGGCGTCAGGCAGAGCACGGCGGACGAGCTCGCGCCGCCCCCGCCGCACGACTTCGCGCGCCGGGCCGAGCACGGCCGCAGCGCGCGGCGGCGCACACCGCGGTCGTCCCACGCCGGGTGGGTCCCGGCGCCCGGCCGCGCCGACCCGGTCGACCTCCTCGAGGAGCAGGACGCGACGCGGGTGCCGGAGCTGGTCCCCGTCCGGCACCGCCGGATGATGGTGTCGCCCTTCACCTTCTACCGGGGCGCGGCGCTGCTCATGGCGGCCGACCTCGCCTCGACCCCGGTGTCGGGTCTCGTCACCCAGGTCTGCGGGGACGCGCACCTGTCGAACTTCGGCGTCTTCGGCACGCCGGAGCGGTCGATGGTGTTCGACATCAACGACTTCGACGAGACCCTGCCGGGCCCGTGGGAGTGGGACGTCAAGCGGTTGGCCACGAGCTTCGAGGTGGCGGGGCGGCATCGCGGGTTCACCGCCGAGGAGCGTGCCGACATCGACCGCGCCGTCGTGCGCGCCTACCGCGAGCGCATGCTGCAGCTCGCCGGGTCGGGCGTGCTGGAGGGGTGGTACGACCGGCTCGACGCCGACCGTCTCCTGGCCTGGGTCGAGGCCGAGCGCCTGGCGAAGCGGGTGGGCCGCAAGCAGGTGGAGCGGACGGAGGAGGCCCTCGCGAAGGCACGGACGAAGGACAGCACGCGCGCCACGGCCAAGCTCGTCGAGGTCAGGGACGGCGAGCTGCGCATCGCCGCCAGCCCGCCGCTCGTCGTGCCCGTCGAGGACCTCGTGCCGCTCGCGCGGGACCGCGCACAGGCCGAGGCCTGGATGCGCGACCTGATCGCCTCGTACCTTCCCACGCTCGGGCAGGAGCATCACCCGATGGCGGAGTTCACCTACCTGCACATGGCGCGCAAGGTGGTGGGCGTCGGCAGCGTCGGCACGCGCGCCTGGGTCGTGCTGCTGCGCGGCCGGGACGACTCGGACACCCTGATGCTGCAGGCCAAGCAGGCGGAGCGCTCGGTCCTGGAGCGGTTCCTGCCGCCGAGCCGGTACGACAACCACGGCGAGCGCGTCGTCCGAGGGCAGCGGCTCATGCAGGCGGCGGGCGACGTCTTCCTCGGCTGGCAGCGGGTCACAGGCGTCGACGGCGTCGTCCGCGACTTCTACCTCCGCCAGCTCTACGACTGGAAGGGCGGGGCGGACGTGGAGGTCATGCGCGCCGCCGGGGCGCGCGCCTACGCCCAGCTCTGCGGGGAGGCGCTGGCGCGGGCCCACGCCCGCTCCGGCGACCGTGTCGCCGTCGCCGCGTACCTCGGTCGCTCCGACGTCTTCGACCGGGCGGTCGCGGACTTCGCCGCGGCCTACGCGGACCAGAACGAGCGCGACTACGCCCGTTTCCTGGACGCCGTGTCGTCCGGCCGGCTGGAGGCTGCGGAGGCCTGACCCGCCGTCGACCAGACGGTCGGCGCCACCGACCTCGCCGGCCGCTCAGACCCGCGCGGCGACGCGCTCCGCGGGGGCCTTGGGCGTCCGCGCGGCCGGGGCCAGGAACGCGGCCGCGGCGACCAGCACCAGGACGACGACCAGGGCGGACCGCAGCCCGTAGTGGTCGCCGAGGAAGCCGAGCAGCGGCGGTCCGACGAGGAACGCGACGTAGCCCAGGGTGGCGGCGAGGGAGACGCGGGCCGTGGAGTTCGGGCCGGAGTCGCCGGCCGCGGAGAGCGCGACCGGGAAGCCGAGCGACGCCCCGAGGCCCCACAGGACGGCGGCGCCTGCCGCCACCCACTGCTGGTCGGCGAAGATCACCAGCGCGAGGCCGGCGGCGCCCACGAGGGCGCTCGCGCACAGCACGGCGGCGCGCCCGAACCGGTCGACGAACCGGCCGCCCACGAACCGGCCGAGCGTCATGGAGGCGGCGAACACGGCGTACACGGCGGAGCCGAGGGCTGCGTCGAAGCCGTGCCCGTCGACCATGACGAGCGGGAGCCAGTCGTTGGCCGCACCCTCCGCGAGGGCGAGCGCGAGGATGATGCCGCCGATGAGCAGCAGCCGCGTGTCCTTCCAGACGGGCGGCCCCGAGCCGGCGTCCGCCTGCCGCAGGGCGGGGTCGCGCCGGCCCACGCCCGCGGGCACCGGCCGGATCGCGACGGCGAGGCCGGCCAGCATGGCCGCGGCGACCACGAGCAGGTGCACGACGACGGGGAACGCGACGGCCGTCAGCACCATCCCGATGGTCGCGCCGACCACGGTGCCGAGGCTGAAGAACCCGTGCATGGCGGGCAGCGCGGAGCGGCCGAGCAGGCGCTCGACCTCCGCCCCCTCGACGTTGAGGGCGATCTCGCCGCCGCCCATGCCGCACCCGACGAGGCCGAGGCCGAGGGCGACCACCCCGCCGGAGCCGAGCGCCGCCCCCACCCCCACGACGGCCACGCCGACCGCCATCGCGGAGACGCCGACGACGGTGACCGGTCGGGTGCCCCACCGTGCCACGAACGGTCCGGACACGAGGATGCCGGCCATCGAACCGACGGACAGGCCGAAGAGGATCAGTCCCATCTGCCCGGTCGTGGCGCCGACGAGGTCACGCACGTCGGGCGTGCGGGTGACCCACGACGAGATGGCGATGCCGTTGAGGAAGAAGAGGGCGAACAGCGCGTTGCGGCGCGCGCGGGTGCTGGCGGTCACGAAGGCAGGGTCTCCGGGGAGGTCGGGCGAGGTGTACGAGCGTACACATCATGGGGCCGCGTCGTCCGCACGTTCCAGGCGGAACAGACGCACGACGCGGCCGGAGTCGCGTTCGTACGCGCGGTAGCCCGGCCACTGCGCCTCGATGCGTGCCCACGCGGCGTCCCGCTCCGCGTCCCCCTCGACCGGCGTCGCCCGCACCGCGTACCGCCGCCCGCGGATGCTCACCGCGGCGTCGGGGTGGGCGAGCAGGTTGTACGTCCAGGCCGGGTGCCGGTCGCGCGCGAACGACGTGCCCGCCACCACCAGCCGGCCGTCGCCCACGGGCGTGTACATGAGGTAGGTGTCGCGCGGCTGCCCGGACCGGGCGCCCGTCGTGTGCAGCACGAGCGACGGCACCAGCACCGCGCTGAGCTGGAACCGCCCGCGCGTGAGCCGCGCCAGCGCCCGCTCGACGGGCGGCAGCGCCCGCGGTGCCACCGCCCGGAACGCTCGCGTGCGCGTCACGGGCGCGACGACGGACCGGATCCCCTGCAGCAGCCTGGCCATGCCCCATCCTGGCGGGTCGCGGGCGCGCGCGGCAGACCGGGCGCCCCCGTTCACATCTGCGCATGCCTACTTGTCGGCGCCCCAGGTCGTTGACCGCGGCACCGCCCCGCCCGTTCGCTGGGACCCATCGAGCAAGCTCCCCTGGGACGAAGGAGACGCACATGGCGACCTCGGCGCACGAGCAGGCGGCACGGGCAGGGACGGACGGACCGGACGCGCGCCGGCGATGTCGACGAGCCTCCGGCTACGGCCTCGTGGCGCTCGTGGCCGCCGGTCTCGTCCTGACCGGGATGCCTTCCGTCGCGTCCGCGCAGCCGTCCGGGGCCGCCCAGCAGGCGCCGACGTCCGCGGCGCCGGACGGCGAGACCACGACGGACACCCCCGCACTGGTGACCGGGCTGGACGAGAAGGCGGACGGCTCCGTCTCCCCCGCCCAGGCCGCCCGGGGCTACCTCGGCTCCCGCAAGGCCCGCTTCCACATCCCCGACCCGGCCGCGACGCTGCGGTCCGCCGGGACGGAGAGCACCGACGGCCAGGAGGTCGTCCGCCTGCAGCAGCGGTACCGGGGCATCGACGTCCTGGGCGGCGAGTACGTCGTCCGGATGACGAGGTCCGGCAGCGAGCGCACCGTCACCGGCACGTCGGGCCGGTACTACACCGACCTCGACCTGGACACCGTGGCCCCGGCCGTCTCGGAGAAGGTCGCGGTCCAGCGCGCGGTCGCCGCCGTCGCCGGCCACCCCGGGGGGCTGCTCCGCAAGGACACGCCCGAGACCCTCTCGTCGTTCAGCGGCGAGTCGCAGGGCGTGGCGATCCTGCCGCAGGGCGACGGCGTGCTGACCCGGCACGTCACCGTCACGGGGGTCGGCGCCGACGGGCTGCCGGTCCAGCAGGAGGTGTACGTGGACGGCGCCGGCGGCTTCCCGGTGCTCCAGTACAGCGCGATCAAGACCTTCGGCGCGCCGGCCGGCGACCCCGCCGCCGCAGCCGCGGCCGGGACCGGCACGAGCGCCGAGGCAGCAGAGGTCGCCGCGACCACCACGCCCGGGTCGGTCGTGGGCACCGGGGTCCGGTACGACGGCGAGACCGTCGACCTCGGCCTGTACCAGGCCGGCCCGGACAAGCCGTTCCAGCTGCTCGACTACACCCGCCGGGCGGCGGACAAGCCCTTCGAGGGCCCGCTGATCAAGACGTACGACGCGAACGGGGCGTCGGCCGCCTCCGCCTCCGGCCGGTGGCCGAGCCAGGCGACGATCGGCGAGAGCGCGACCGCGGACCTCGGCCAGGGGTTCACCGACTCCGGCATGGTCGACGCGCACTGGGCGGCCGGCCAGGTCTACGACTACTACAAGGACACCTTCGGCCGGGCCGGGCTCGACGGGCACGACGGGTACATCAACTCCATCGTGGGCGTCACCTCGAACGGCGGCCCCTACAACAACGCGTTCTGGGACGGCACGAAGATGGTCTACGGCAAGGGCGGCGGCGACTTCCGCACCTTCTCCGCGGACACGGACGTCGTCGGCCACGAGATGACGCACGGCGTCGTCGAGCACACCGCGAACCTCGTCTACGTCGGCCAGTCCGGCGCCATGAACGAGGCCCTCGCCGACTACTTCGGCAACGCGATCGACCTCGAGGCCAACGGCGTCTCGATGGACGACCCGGACGCGGCGCTCCTCGGCGAGGACCTGTGCACCACCCTCGCCCCCCGCGACTGCGCGCTGCGCGACCTGAACGACGGGGCCACGACGTTCGCCGACTTCGTCGGCGCCGGCATCAGCGGTGACAACGGCGGCGTGCACCTCAACTCCACGATCTTCTCGGGCGCCCTGTGGGACATCCGGGAACGGCTCGGCGCGGAGCTCGCCGACCAGGTCGTCTACCGCGCCCTGTCCGCGTACATGACCCCGCTCGACGACTTCCTCGCGGGCCGGGCGGCCGTCGTCGCCGCCGCGCAGGAGCTGGGCGCCACCAAGGCACAGCTGAAGGTCGTCAACGGCGCCTTCGACGCGCACGGCATCGTGGCCGGATGGGAGAAGACGCTCGGCATCGACAGCGACCTCCTGGTCGCGGACGTCAACGTCGGCGACACCGGCGTCGGCGCCGGCGGGGGCCGGTACGCCGTCTCGCGGAGCAACGAGGACGGCTCCGAGCCCTACTCCGTGTGGCTGGGACGCACCGACGGCAAGGGCAGGCCGGAGCTCGTGAGCGGCAACAACGGCAGCTTCAACGTGTACGCCACCACCGACGGCAAGACCGTGGCCTGGGCCGAGTACACCGGCAGCGACATCCTGATGCGGGCCAGGGCCGTCACCGGCGGCGTCACCAAGACCGTGCAGTTCAGCCACAACGGGCCCGTCGGAGGCCTGGCCGTCGACGGCGACCTCATGGTCCGCACCGTGACCGACTACACCACCGGCACCCAGCACGTGAACTGGGCCAACCTGAGGACCGGGGAGACCGGCCTGGTCGACTCGGGCACCCCCGCGCAGAGCACGGCGCTGCCCTCGGTCAAGGACGGCAAGATCGCCTACGTGAAGCTCTGGTACGCCGCGGACGGGCCGCGGCTCGGCGTCGAGGTCTTCGACACCGTCGCCGGGACCAAGACCCTCATGCCGATGGACTACGCCACCGTGATGGGCGTCGGCCAGACCGCCCTCACCGACGACGGCGTCGTCTGGATCGAGGACGACGACATCACCGACGCCGGCCAGGCCGCCGTGCGCACGGCGTCCTTCGACGGCACCCACCCGGTGACGCTGATCCCGGAGACGCCCGCCAGCACGCTCTACCCGTACTCGCTGACGGCGTCCGGCACCGCGGTGACGATCACGTCGATCCCGCAGGCGACGTGGTGGGCCAACGAGACGCTGCCGAAGCTCTACCAGGTGGCCGTCGACGGCAAGAAGGCCCCGCAGCGGATGTCGTGCAGCCGTGGCGAGCAGCTCCTCGCCGCGGCCGACGAGGGCCAGCGCGTGCTGTGGCTCGACGGCACCACCAGCCACACCAACCTGGTCAAGCGGGACCGGCCGGTCGGCACCTGCTGACCTGACCCTCCCCACCGGCCGCGGCCGGGCGCCCCGCACGGGGTGCCC
>NZ_JBSHCR010000003.1:0-127826 GCF_053615895.1 Isoptericola sp. NPDC055881 | reverse complement strand
GCCAACAACTTCACACACATACCAACACCGTTGGTCAATCATGCTACGCGTCCACTATGCGGTTCCCGAGAAACGGGCACCACCCCACCCACCCCGTACGCGGGGTAGGGGATGCGGGGTGACCCTGACAACTCGACACTGTTACGGCGGTCATAGCGTTGGGGAAACGCCCGGTCCCATTCCGAACCCGGAAGCTTAGCCCTTCAGCGCCGATGGTACTGCCCTCGAGAGGGGGTGGGAGAGTAGGACGCCGCCGGACACCCATTCACGAAAGGCCCACCCCCACGGGGTGGGCCTTTCGCATACCCCCACACCACCCCAGCCCCCACACCGAGAACCCCGGGCCGTCGCCCACCACAGGCACCGCACCTGGCACCCGGCTCGTCGTGCTCGCCGTGCGCGTGCCCTGCCGCCGTCTCGCCCCTCAGACCCGCATGCCGCCAGGTGCCGCATCCGCAGCCGCAGCCGCAGCCGCAGCTTCAGCGGTCGGGTGGGGGCCAGTGCCGGCAGCGGGGCCTGGAGGAGTCCGGTCCGTCAAGGGGGAGCGGGGCCGCTCGCCTGCCGGTCGGACAGACGTTCCCCTCTCCCTTTCGCGGTGAGGCGGGTCGCCGGTTCTGTCGTCGCCCTGACGCTGCACCCGGGGCGCTGGCCGGCCGGCCTGTGTGGAGGAAGGCGGTGCCCGCTGTCACACGCGTTTCGGGGCATCTCGGCGGTCCGAGTCGGGGGTGGCGTGGGAGAATACGGCTCGTGTCGGCGTCTGGAAGGAATACCGTGAACGATTCACCGCGGGACGAGAACAAGGGTGGTGCGGGCGGTCGCTCGTCGTCCTCGCGTGGCGCGAGCTCTCGCGGGGGAGCACGCGACGGTGGATGGGGTTCGCGCTCGTCCGACGGCGGACGAGGCGCGGGGCCCCGGGGCGGGAGCGGGTCCGGTGAGCGGTCGCGCGGCGAGAGCCGTGGTGCGTCCGGTCGCGGCACCCAGGGAAGTGCTGGGGGGCGTCCGCGTTCGGACGACCGCGAGCGGTGGTCCGGCTCCGACCGGCGTGACCGTGCGGACGACCGGCGGCGCGGCGAGGACGGCCGGGGCGGACCCCGGTCGTCGGCCCCCGCACGGTACGGCGACACGAGCCGCGGGGACCGTCCGGCCCGTGGCGCGGGGCAGGGCGCAGACCGTCGTGAGCGCCGCGAGGGCTGGTCGCGGGACGACCGTGGGTCGCGTCCGGCGCAGGGTGGACCGCGGGCTACCGACCCCCGCGCAGGTCGCGAGGGCGGGTTCCGGCCCCGCGGCGAGGGTCGGCCTGAGCGTGGGCGTGACGAGCGCGAGGACCGCGGTGGCCATGGTCGTTCGTACGGTGCGGACCGGCCAGAGCGCGGGCGCGAGGACCGCGGCGGCCGTGGTCGTTCGTTCGGTGCGGACCGGCCTGAGCGTGGGCGTGACGAGCGCGAGGACCGCGGTGGCCGTGGTCGTTCGTACGGTGCGGACCGGCCTGAGCGCGGGCGCGAGCAGCGCGACGACCGCGGGTACGGCCCCCAGAGCTCGCGAGGTGGCCGCGACGACAGGTCGCGCCAGAGCCGTGAGCACGCCGGTGCAGGACATGGCCACGCCGACCGGCGCGACCGGGACAGCAACCGGGACGGTCGTGACGGCAACCGCCAGGGTTACCGCGGCGAGGGCTCGCGTGGCCCGTCGACCGGTGGGCGACCCGCCGGGGCCGGCCAGGGACGACGTCCGGCAGGCCAGGGCCACGGCGGAGCGCCGCGGCAGGGAGGCCGTCCGGCGGCTGCGTCGGAGCGACGACCTCGCGTCGTCGAGCCCGAGATCGCCGAGGACGCGACGATGGGCCAGCTCGGGCGTGAGGTCCGCGGACGGCTGCGTGGCCTCACCAAGGAGAACGCCGAGCGCATCGGGCTGCACCTGGTGATGGCGGGGCGGCTCCTCGACGTCGACCCCGAGCGGGCGTACGAGCACACCCAGGCCGCGGTCCGCCGCGGAGGGCGCGTGGACGTGGTGCGCGAGGCCGCCGGCATCGCCGCCTACCGCACGGGACGATTCGCCGAGGCGCTGCGGGAGCTGCGGACGGTGCGGCGGCTCAACGGCTCGTCCGAGCACCTGCCGCTGATGGCGGACGCCGAGCGTGGTCTCGGCCGTCCGGAGCGTGCCCTGGCCCTCGCGGCGAGCGAGGAAGCGCGCACGTTGGACGCCGAGGGCAGGACCGAGCTCGCGATCGTGGCGAGCGGTGCCCGCAGCGACCTCGGGGAGCACGATGCTGCGCTGGCCGTGCTCGACCGGATCCCCGCCGCGGAGCGGAAGGGAGACCTGGGGCTGCGGGTGCTCCAGGCTCGTGCTGCCGCGCTCGAGGCGGCCGGGCGATCCGACGAGGCGGCGTCGCTCCTCGCGGGCGTGGACCCCGCGGCGCTGGAGCGCGCCTCCGGTGTGGTGGACGACGAGGACGACGTCGTGGTCTACGACACCTACGACGAAGATGCTTTCGAGGAAGACCCCGAGGACGTCGTCGACGGGGCCCCGGACGAGCACGACGCGGATGGTCAGGACGCAGCGGGTGTCGCGGACGTGGCCGACGTAGCCGACGACGACGCTGACGACGCTGACGACGCTGACGACGCTGACGACGCTGACGACGCTGACGACGCTGACGACGCTGACGACGCTGACGACGCTGACGAGGCCGGCGGTGCTGAGCCCCAGGCCCAGTCGGACGACGTCGAAGACGCTGGGGACGTGGCTGACGCCGAGATCGCGGCGGGGCTCACCGACGCCGAGGCTGAGGACCGGTCGGGCGACGCTCCCGAGGGGAAGGGATGACGGCGACGCTCGCCGGCTGCGACGTCCCGCTCGCGACGGCGCACGACCTCGCCCTCGTCGACCTGGACGGCGTGGCCTACAGGGGGCACCTCCCGATCCCGCACGCGGCGGAGAGCCTGACCGCCGCTCGGGAGGGCGGCCTGCGGCTCGTGTTCGTCACGAACAACGCGTCGCGCGAGCCCGAGGAGGTGGCGGACCAGCTCACCGGGCTGGACATCCCCACGGCCGCCCACGAGGTCATGACCGCGGCGCAGGCCTGTGCCGCCCTGCTGCGCACGCGGCTCGCGCCGGGCGCTCGCGTCCTCGTCGTGGGCGGGGCCGGGCTGCGGACGGCCGTCGAGCGGGCAGGGCTGACGATCGTCGACTCGGCGGACGACGGACCGGACGCCGTGGCCCAGGGCTACGCTCCGGGCCTGGCGTGGGAGGACCTTGCCGAGGCGGCGTACGCCGTCGCCGGCGGGGCCTGGCACGTGGCGAGCAACCTGGACCTCTCGCTGCCGACCGCCCGCGGGTTCGCACCCGGCAACGGCGCCCTCGTGGGGGCCGTCGTGGCGGCGACAGGCGTGCAGCCCGAAAGCGCCGGGAAGCCGTCGCCGACGATGTACCGCCTCGCCGTGGAGCGGGCGGGTGCGGAGCGGCCCCTGGTGATCGGCGACCGGCTCGACACGGACCTCGCAGGCGCTCGTTCGGGCGGGTTGCCGGGCCTACACGTCCTGACCGGCGTCTCGTCGGCGCGGGACGCGGTGCTGGCCGATGCCGGGTTGCGGCCCGACTTCCTCGGCGGCGACCTGCGGGCGCTGCTGGAGCCGCACCCGGCGCCGCAGCGAGGCGCAGACGGCTGGTGGACCTGCGGCGACCGGGCGGCGCGTGCCGTGGACGGGCGTCTCGAGCTCGACCGGCGGGGCCCGCACGGCATCGACGTGATCCGGTCCGCCTGCGCCGCCGCCTGGGAGGCGGCGGACAGGGACGACCACGTGGACGCCACCACGGTGCCCGAGCTCGAGGCCTGACACCCGACGATCGACGCCGGGCGACCGACAGGAGGCCGGCGTTCGGCTGCGGTGCGGCGAGGTGATCCTCGAGGCCGCGACCGACCTGGTCGGAGGCTGTGCGTCCTGGCACAGGACGTCGGCGCCAGCAGGTAGCGTGGACCCGGACCTCGGACCGTGACGTCGCCCGCGAGCGATCGACCGCGCTCGGACCGGCGGTCCCCACGGCCCCGGCAGGCGCCGGCGACGAGACCACGACCCGCGACCGCAGGGAGGGACGATGACGCAGGATCCGGCGACGCCTGGAGGCGCTGTCCCCGATCCCACGCGCGACGCGGCGACGCACGACGACCGTGGACGCCCGGCGGCGAACGAGCAGCAGCACGACGATCCGCAGCCGGCCGGCGTACCGGGTGCGCTCGCGGAGCTGGAGGGCCTCGACGACATCCCGGTGGGCGAGCACGTCGAGCGGTTCGCGCGCGTCCACGACGTCCTGCGCGCCCGCCTCGACGGCGAGCCGGAACCGGGGGAACGGGGCGACGCCGGCCCCGGCACGGGACCGGCTCGGTGATGCCGGGGTCTCGTACGGACGCTCGCACCGACGTCGAGCTCGTCCGCCGCGGACTGGCCCGGTCGCGCCGCCAGGCCGCCGAGCTCATCAGCGCGGGCAGGGTCCGGCTCGACGGCCGGGTGGTCGCCAAAGCTTCCACGCCGGTCCCCGCGGGGACGCCGGTGACCGTGACGGCCGACCCTGCCGACCCCGGTTACGCGTCGCGCGCCGGCGGGAAGCTGGCGGGTGCCCTCGACGCGCTCGCGGCCGACCCGAGCGGTCGTCAGCTGCTGGGCGCGGTCGACGGCGGGTGGTGCCTCGACGTCGGGGCATCGACCGGAGGCTTCACGGACGTGCTCCTGCGCAGGGGTGCGCGCCACGTGGTGGCGCTCGACGTCGGGCACGACCAGCTGGTCCCGGCGCTGCGCGCCGACCCGCGGGTGACCGTCGTGGAGGGGTTCAACCTGCGCGACCTCACGCCGACCGACCTGGAACGCGCACCCGACGTGGTCGTGGGCGACCTCTCCTTCATCTCCCTCACCCTGGTGCTCGGTCCGCTCGCCGCGGTGCTCGGGCCCTCCGCGCACGCGCTGCTGCTGGTCAAGCCCCAGTTCGAGGTGGGGCGCGACCGACTGGGCAGCGGTGGGGTGGTCCGAGACACCGGCCTGCACGTCGACGCCGTCGGTGCCGTGGTCCGGGCCGCGGCGCAGCACGGGCTCGCGGCGCAGGCCGTCGTCCCGAGCCCGCTTCCCGGCCCGAGCGGCAACCGCGAGTACTTCTGCTGGTTCCGTCCGGCTACGGGGGGCGGCCCGGACCCCGCCGCAGCGACTGCGGCCGCGGCGGCCGCCGTCGCCTGGCAGCCCGCCGCCACCGACGCACCCCCATCCGTCCCGCCCGTCCTGCTGATCGGAGGAGCCCTGTGAGCCGCCGAGTCCTCATCGTCACCCACGGCGGCCGCCCGGAGGCCGTGGCCGCGCTCTCGGAAGCGGTGCGTGAGCTCACCGAGGCGGGCTTCGAGGTCGCCCTGCACGACGACGACCTCGCCGAGTCCTTCGGCGACCACATGGCGGCGGCCCGCGCCCGCGAGGGCGTCACGGAGTCCGAGGCCGTCATGGTGCTCGGCGGGGACGGGACGATCCTGCGCGCCGCCGAGCTGACGCACGGCACAGGGGTCCCGCTGCTCGGGGTGAACCTGGGGCACGTCGGCTTCCTGGCCGAGAGCGAGCGCGACGACCTGCGGCACGCCGTGCGGCGGCTCGCCGCGCGCGACTACGAGGTCGAGGAGCGCGCTGTCGTCGACGTCGCCGTCCACCTGCCGGGCGAGGCCACGCCCCGCACCGGCTGGGCGCTCAACGAGGCCACGGTGGAGAAGGCGCGGCGCGAGCGCATGGTCGAGGTGGGGATCGCGGTCGACGGACGTCCGCTGTCCTCCTTCGGGTGCGACGGCGTCGTGATGTCGACGGCGACCGGCTCGACGGCGCACGCGTTCTCGGCCGGCGGCCCGGTGATGTGGCCGGAGGTGGACGGCGTGCTCCTGGTGCCGCTGTCCGCGCACGCGCTGTTCGCCCGCCCGCTCGTCATCGGCCCGCGGTCCACGTACACGGTGAAGGTGCTCGAGCGCAGCCCCGTGCCCGCCGTGCTGACCTGCGACGGCCGCCGGCGCATCGACCTGCCGGTGGGGTCCTGGGTCGAGGTGCGCCGGGGTGCGCTGCCGCTGCGCTTCGCGCGCCTCTCACCCTCGCCGTTCACCGACCGGCTGGTCTCGAAGTTCTCGCTGCCGGTGGTCGGCTGGCGCGAGCTGGCCGCGAACCGGCCCGACCACCGGGCACCGGTGGAGCCGGAGGGCGCGCCCCGTGCCGCGGGCGACGCCGAGCAGGACGCCGAGCAGGACAAGGAGGCCTGAGGTGCTCGAGGAGATCGCGATCGAGAACCTGGGCGTGATCCGCGCAGCCCGGGTGCCGCTGGTGGACGGTCTGACCGTCATCACGGGCGAGACGGGCGCTGGGAAGACCATGGTGCTCACGGGCCTGGGCCTGCTGATGGGGGGCAAGGCGGACGCCGCCGCCGTGCGGCCCGGCGCCGACGGGGCCGTCGTGGAGGGACGCCTGCGCGTGGCGGCCCACCCCGCCGTCGCCGCACGCGTCGACGAGGCCGGCGGGGAGGTCGACGACGACGGCACGGTCGTCGTGCTGCGGACCGTCGCCGCGGCGGGCCGCTCGCGTGCGCACCTGGGCGGTCGCGGCGTGCCGCAGGCGGTGCTCGCCGAGATCGCGGACGAGCTCGTGACCGTGCACGGGCAGGCCGACCAGCTGCGGCTGCGCACGTCGGCGAAGCAGCGCGAGGCGCTCGACGCCTTCGCGGGCCCCGAGCACCAGGACCGCCTCGACGCGTACCGCGCGGCCTGGACGGAGCGTGCCGGGCTGCTCGCGGAGATCGCCGAGCTCACGGCGCGCGGCGCCGAGCGGGCCCGCGAGGCCGAGCTGCTGCGCCTGGGGCTGGCCGAGGTGGAACGGGTGGACCCGCGACCGGGCGAGGACGCCGAGCTCACGGCTCTCGTCGGGCGCCTCGGCAACGCCGAGCAGCTGCGGGTCGCCGCCCAGGAGGCGCACGACGCCGTGGCCGGGGACGACGTCGAGACGGCCGGCAGCGCGGTGGCCGCCGTCGAGCGGGCGCGGCGGGCGCTGGAGGCTGCGGCCGCGGACGACCCCGCGCTCGGTGCCCACGCGACCCGCCTGGCAGAGGCGGGATACCTGCTCGCGGACGTCGCCACCGACCTGTCGGCGTACGTGAACGACCTGCAGGCGGACCCGGCAGGCCTCGAGACCTCGCACGCCCGGCTCGCGGAGCTCACCACGCTGACCCGCAGCTACGGGGAGACGATTGACGACGTGCTGCGGTGGGCGAGCGACGCCGGGCTGCGCCTGCTCGACCTGGACGACGGCGGCGAGCGGCTGGCCTCGATGCGCGAGCGCACGGTCGAGCTCGACACCGAGCTCGCCGCCGCGGGGGAACAGCTGACCGCCGGTCGCAGGACCGCCGCGGAGGCGCTCGCGGGCGCCGTCACCGAAGAGCTCGCGGGGCTCGCGATGAAGGGCGCCCGGCTCGTGGTGGACGTGGCCCCCGCCGACGAGCCCGGCCCGTGGGGAGCGGACCAGGTGACCTTCCTGCTCGAGCCGCACCCGGGAGCACCCGCGCGCCCGCTGGGCAAGGGCGCCTCGGGCGGCGAGCTGTCGCGGGTCATGCTCGCGGTGGAGGTGGCGCTCGCCACGGCCCGCCTCGCGGCGGCGCCCAGGGGGCGGGCCACGGCACCCCTCCCGACGTTCGTCTTCGACGAGGTCGACGCGGGCGTCGGCGGGCGGGCGGCGGTCGAGGTCGGCCGGAGGCTCGCGACGCTCGCCCGCAGCACGCAGGTCGTGGTCGTGACGCACCTGGCCCAGGTCGCAGCGTTCGCGGACTCCCACCTCGTCGTCACGAAGTCGAGCGCCGACGGCGGCACCGACGGTGACGGTCGGCAGGACGGGGGAGTGACCGTGACGGGCGTGCGCGAGGTCACGGACGACGACCGCGTGCGCGAGCTGGCGCGGATGCTGTCAGGGCAGGAGGAGTCCGCGACCGCGCGCCAGCACGCCGTCGAGCTCCTGGAGTCCTCCACCGTGGGACGATAGGGGGCGATGAGAATGATCCTGCGCAAGTCCGAGCGCGCCCCTGACGCCGGCGACGGCAGCCCCGACGTGACCGGACCCGCCCGGGTCGGCACGCGGACGAAGGACCTGACGAAGCGGCTGCGCCCCGGCGACGTGGCCGTCATCGACCATGTCGACATCGACCGGGTCGCGGCCGACGCCCTCGTGGCCGTGAGCCCGGCCGCCGTGCTGAACGCCGCACGGTCGACGTCCGGGCGCTACCCGAACGCGGGGCCGGGGATCCTGCTCGAGGCCGGCATCGTGCTCGTCGACGACCTCGGACCGGCCGTCATGGCGCTGCCCGAGGGGGCGTCCGTCCTCGTCGACGGCGGCACCGTCCGCGTCGACGGCACGACCGTGGCGGACGGGGTCCGGCAGACACCGGAGACGGTGGAGGCCGACATGGCCGCGGCCCGCGAGGGTCTCTCGGACGAGATCGAGCACTTCGCCGAGAACACCATGACCTACCTGCGGCGCGAGCGGGACCTCCTGCTCGACGGCGTGGGGGTGCCGGACGTGCGCACGAGCTTCGACGGGCGGCACGTGCTGATCGTCGTCCGTGGCTACCACTACCGCGAGGACCTGGCGATGCTGCGGTCCTACATCGCGGAGAACCGGCCCGTGCTGGTCGGCGTCGACGGCGGCGCCGACGCGATCATCGACGCCGGCTGGAAGCCCGACATGATCGTCGGGGACATGGACTCGGTCTCGGACCGGGCGCTGTCGTCCGGCGCCGAGATCGTCGTGCACGCCTACCGCGACGGCAACGCCCCGGGGCTCGACCGTGTCGAGGCCCTCGGCGTCCAGCCCGTGGTCTTCCCCGCGACCGGCACGAGCGAGGACATCGCGATGCTGCTCGCCGACGACAAGGGCGCCGAGCTGATCGTCGCCGTCGGTACGCACGCCACGCTGGTGGAGTTCCTCGACAAGGGACGGGCGGGCATGGCCAGCACGTTCCTCACGCGGCTGCGGGTCGGTGGCAAGCTGGTGGACGCCAAGGGCGTGTCCCGGCTGTACCGGACCCGGATCTCGAACCTGCAGCTCACGCTGCTGTCGCTGGCGGGCGTCGCCGCCGTCGTCGCGGCCCTGTGGTCCACCTCCGCGGGCCAGACGTTCTTCGGCCTCGTGGGTGCCCGGGTCGACGACCTCGTCTCGTGGGTGGGTAGCCTCTTCGGCGGGTGACGCCGTTCCGCAGCCCCGCATCCCTGCCGCACCCCGCCCGTCCCGACCCCATCGAAGGAACCTCTGCCGACCGTGATCGACTTCAGGTACCACCTCGTCTCGCTGATCTCCGTCTTCCTCGCCCTCGCGGTGGGCATCATCCTCGGCGCCGGCCCGCTCCAGGGACCGCTGGGCGACCAGCTCACCGAGCAGGTCGACGCGCTGCGCACGGAGCGCAACACGCTGCGTGACGAGCTCGGCGACGCGCGGACCACGGCGGACGAGCAGCGGCAGTTCATCGACAGCGCGGGCGACCAGCTCGTCGCGGGCTCCCTCGAGGGCAAGAACGTGGCCGTCGTCGAGGTCGACGAGGTGAGCGACGCCAGCCGCAAGGCCGTGCTCGACGAGCTCGAGGCCGCCGACGCCACCGTGGTGGCGCAGGAGCGGCTCGCTGCGTCGTGGACCTCGGCGGACGAGCTGACCATGCGCGAGACGGTGGCCGACGGGCTGCGCGCGAAGCTGCCGGCCGACGCCGTCGACGGCGTGATCGACGAGGACTCGGGGCCGGCGCAGCTCCTGGCCGCGTCGCTCACGGTCGCCCTCACCGGCAGCGGGCCCGGCGTGGGGACCTTCTCGGACGCGGCGCTGGAGCAGCAGCACCTCCTCCAGCAGGTGGGGCTCGTGGAGCAGGTCGCGGAGCCGAGCGCCCCGGCCGACGCGATCCTGCTGCTGTCGGGCGGTGGCACGGGCACGGAGGACGGCGAGGAGACCACCGACGCCGACCCGGAGCAGACCGGCATGGGCGCTCTCGCGGCGCTCGCCGGCACGTCGGCCCAGGTGGCCGGCACCTCCGTGGTGGCCGGCCCGACGACGCAGGACGGCGACCTGGTCGCCACCGTCCGCGCCGACGACCAGCTGGCCGAGCTGGTGAGCACGGTCAGCGGCGTCGAGCAGACGACCGGGCAGATCGTCGTGCCGCTCGCGATCGCCGCGCAGGACGCCGGCACCGTCGACCAGTACGGCTTCGAGGACGGCGCGACCGTCCTGCCTCCGGTGGTCGAGAACGGCGAGACCCAGGGGAACGGCTGATGGGCCGGCTGACGGGATCCGGTCCCTGGGCGTCGCTGCGCGGCGCGGCGGCCGCGGCCGCAGGGACGGCGCTCGCGCGTCGTGCGCTCGAGACGGACCCGCCGGGCGGTGCCGCACGCTGGACACGCACCAACCACCGGGGCGAACCGGTGAGCATGCTCGAGGGCCCGTCGGTGGCCGCCGGGCTCGTCGCCGGCACCCTCGCCGCGGGAGGCGGGCGCGAGCGGCTCGGCACAGCCGTCGCGACGGCCGGGGCCGCAGCGTTCGGGCTCGTCGACGACCTCGCCGAGGACACCAGCACCCGCGTCAAGGGGTTGCGTGGCCACCTGGGCGCGCTCGCCGAGGGCCGCCTCACGACCGGAGGCCTCAAGGTGCTCGGCATCGGCGCGACCGCGCTGGCCGGAGCCGCCGTCGGCACCCGCCGGCGTGGCGGCCTGGCCGGACATCTCGTGGACGTCGCCGTGAACGGGGCGCTGATCGCCGGGACCGCCAACCTCCTGAACCTTCTCGACCTGCGCCCCGGACGGGCGCTCAAGGCGTCGGCGGCTCTCAGCCTGCCCGTCGCCGCCGGTGCGACGGGCGCCACGACCGGTGTGGTGCTCGGGGCCGGCGCCGTCGCTGCCCCGGGCGACCTCGCCGAACGCGACATGCTCGGTGACGGGGGAGCGAACGCGCTCGGTGCGCTGGTCGGCGCGCAGTGGGCGTTCGGCGCCCCCCGCGCCGTGCGTCTCGCCGCGCTGGCGTCCGTCGTCGGGCTGACGCTCGCCTCCGAGCGGGTGAGCTTCTCCGCCGTGATCGAGCGCACCCCGTGGCTGCGTCGCGCGGACGGCTGGGGGCGTCGTCCGGCGGCCGCGCCGGGCCTCTCGGAGGAGTGACCGTGGCCTCGCGCGCGGGCGGGCTGCGGGCCGCGACCCAGACGCTCGCCGGCGCGGCGGCGATGATCACCGTCGTGACCGTGGCGAGCCGGCTGGTGGGGTTCGCCCGGTCGTTGGTGCAGTCGAACGCCGTGGGGACCGAGGGCGTCGGAGCCGCCTACCAGGCGGCCAACCTCCTGCCGAACGTGCTGTTCGAGGTGGCGGCCGGGGGCGCGCTCGCCGGTTCCGTCGTGCCCTTGCTCGCCGGCCCGATCGTCCGCCGTGCCCAGGGGGAGACGTCTCGGATCGCGTCGGCGCTCCTCGGCTGGACGCTCCTCGTCCTCGTCCCGCTGGGGGCGCTGCTCGCGATCCTCGCGCGCCCGATCGCGCTCCTGCTGTGGCGCGAGCACCCCGAGCTCGTGGACGTCACCGCGACGTTCGTGCGGGTGTTCGCGCTCCAGGTGCCGTTGTACGGGATCGCGGTGGTCCTGGGCGGCGTGCTCCAGGCGCACAAGCGGTTCTTCTGGCAGGCCTTCTCGCCGCTGCTGTCGAGCCTGGCGGTGATCGTCGTCTTCCTGGTGTTCAAGGGGCTCGCCGACGGGGACCAGGCGGACGTCGCGGCACTGTCGAGCGAGGCCATCGCCTGGCTGGGCTGGGGGACCACCGCGGGGGTGGCGGTCCTCGCGCTGCCGCTCGTCTCCCCGGTGCTGCGCACGGGCGTCCGGCTCCGTCCGACCCTGCGGTTCCCGGGAGGCGAGGGCAGGCGTGCGCGCAACCTGGCCTTCGCCGGCGTCGGGGCGCTCGTCGCCCAGCAGCTGTCCGTGCTCGCGATGCTGGGCGCGTCGTCGCGCTTCGGCCCCGAGTCGACGTTCGCGACCTACTGGTTCGCCCAGCAGGTCTACCTGCTGCCGTATGCCGTGCTCGCGTTCCCCCTCGCCACCAGCACGTTCCCGCGGCTGGCCGAGCACGTGGCCCACGGGCGCCAGGAGGCGTTCCGGCGGCTGCTCGCCATGACGACGCGCACGCTCCTGGTGGTCACGGGCGTCGGCGTGGCGGCGCTCGTGGGGGCGTCCGCGGCGGTCGAGGTCGTGTTCGCGGGGTTCGCGACCGGCTCGGTCGAGGGGCTGGGGGCAGCCGTCGCGTGGATGGCCCCGGGGATCGTCGGCTTCTCGCTGATCCTGCACCTCTCGCGGGCGCTCTACACGATCGACCGGCAGCGCGCCGCCGTGACGGTGACGGTGGCCGGGTGGGTCGTCGTGGCGGGCGCCGCGTTCGCGCTCCCGGCGGCGACCGGCGTGCGCGACCAGGCGGGCGTGCTCGCCCAGCTCGGTCTGGCGACGTCGCTGGGCATGACCGTGGCCGGGATCGGGCTGCTCGCCGCGGTCGGCAGGTACGCCGGGCGCGACGCGTTGCGGGGCGTCCCGCGCACCCTGGCGGTGCTGGTCGTGGCGACCGCGCTCGGCGCGTGGCTCGGGTCGCTGGTCTCCGGCGCGCTGCTCCCGGAGGGGGCCGCGATCCTCCCGGCGCTCGGCGTCGGGATCCTCGCGGCGCTGGCGGCCGGGGCGGTGGTCGTGGGCGGCTTCCTGGTGACGGACCGGTCCGCGGTGACGGGGATCGTGCGCCGCCGTGCGACGCCGTCGGACGACCCGGTCGACCACACCACGGAGTGAGCGCCCCGGTCGACTCGTGGTGTGACCGGCCGGTGTGATCGGGCGGCGTGACCGGGCGGGGTGACCGTGCCGCACGAGCCGGAGTGACCAGACGCACCGCGCGGCCCGCGTGCCGCCGTCCGACCCGCTGTTAGGATGGAGTTCCGTGGCCGACACCGCGAACCGACACCAGCCCCGCTCCTCCAGCCGTACGGGTGCCACGCACCAGACGCGGCACATCTTCGTGACGGGCGGTGTGGCTTCCTCGCTCGGCAAGGGACTCACCGCTTCCTCGCTGGGGCGCCTGCTGCGCTCGCGAGGCCTCCGGGTCACCATGCAGAAGCTCGACCCCTACCTCAACGTGGACCCGGGCACGATGAACCCGTTCCAGCACGGCGAGGTCTTCGTGACCGAGGACGGTGCCGAGACCGACCTCGACATCGGCCACTACGAGCGGTTCCTCGACGTCGAGCTGCCCGCGTCCTCGAACGTCACGACCGGCCAGGTCTACTCCCGCGTGATCGCGAAGGAGCGCCGCGGCGAGTACCTCGGCGACACCGTGCAGGTCATCCCGCACATCACCGACGAGATCAAGTCGCGCATGCGCGACCAGGCGGGCCCCGACGTCGACGTGATCATCACGGAGATCGGCGGCACCGTCGGCGACATCGAGTCCCAGCCGTTCCTCGAGGCCGCCCGCCAGGTGCGCCACGAGCTGGGCCGCGACGACTGCTTCTTCCTGCACGTCTCGCTGGTGCCGTACATCGGCCCCTCCGGCGAGCTCAAGACCAAGCCCACGCAGCACTCGGTGGCCGCGCTGCGCTCCATCGGCATCCAGCCCGACGCGATCGTGCTGCGCTCCGACCGGATCGTGCCGGAGCCGATCAAGCGCAAGATCGCGCTCATGTGCGACGTCGACAACGAGGCCGTCGTGAACGCCGCGGACGCGCCGAGCATCTACGACATCCCGCGCGTCCTGCACGCCGAGGGCCTCGACGCCTACGTGGTGCGCCGCCTCGACCTCCCGTTCCACGACGTGGAGTGGGACGGCTGGAACCGCCTGCTGGAGCGCGTGCACGAGCCGGAGCACAACGTCGAGATCGCCCTCGTCGGCAAGTACATCGACCTGCCCGACGCGTACCTGTCGGTGATCGAGGCGCTGCGGGCCGGCGGCTTCGACAGCGACACCAAGGTGGCGATCCGGTGGGTCGCGGCCGACGACTGCCGCACCCCCGAGGGCGCGCAGGACTCCCTGGGCGGCGTCGACGGCGTGCTCGTGCCCGGCGGGTTCGGCGTGCGCGGCATCGACGGCAAGGTCGGCGCCCTGCGCTGGGCCCGCGAGAACCTGGTGCCGACGCTCGGCATCTGCCTCGGCCTGCAGTCGATGGTCATCGAGTACGCACGCAACGTGCTCGGCCTGGAGGACGCGTCGTCCACCGAGTTCGACCCGGACAGCACGCACCCGGTGATCGCCACGATGGCGGAGCAGCTCGCGATCGTGGGCGGCGACGGCGACCTGGGCGGCACCATGCGGCTCGGCGCGTACGACGCGCACCTGGGCGCCGGCTCGGTCGTCGCGAAGGCGTACGGCAGCGAGCGCGTCTCCGAGCGTCACCGCCACCGGTACGAGGTCAACAACTCCTACCGGACGCAGCTCGAGGAGGCCGGCCTGGTGTTCTCCGGCACGTCGCCCGACGCGAAGCTCGTCGAGTTCGTCGAGCTGTCCGCCGACGTGCACCCGTACTACGTGAGCACGCAGGCGCACCCGGAGTTCAAGTCCCGCCCCACGCGCTCGCACCCGCTGTTCAAGGGCCTGGTGGCGGCCGCTCTCGAGCGCCAGGGCAACCAGGCGTGACCGGCGCCCCCGGCACCTCGGGCGACGCCGCGCTCCTCGCGGACGAGATCGCACCCCGCCCCGTCCTGCGGCACGACGTGCTGCAGCGCGGGCGGATCATCGCCCTCGTGCAGGACGAGGTCGACCTCGGGGACGCCGGGGTGGTCACCCGCGAGTACGTGGAGCACCCCGGCGCCGTCGCGATCGTGGCGCTGGACGACCAGGACCGGATCCTGCTGGAACGGCAGTACCGGCACCCCGTCCGGTCGTACATGTGGGAGGTGCCCGCCGGGCTCCTGGACGTCGACGGCGAGCCCGCCGTCGACGCGGCCGCGCGCGAGCTCGCCGAGGAGGCGGACGTGACGGCCGAGCGGTGGGCCGTGCTCGCCGACTACGCCACGACCCCGGGCAGCAGCGACGAGGCGGTGCGGATCTTCCTCGCCCGCGGCATCGCGTCGGTGGCCGAGGCCGACCGGCACGAACGCACCGGCGAGGAGGCGGGCATGGAGCTGCGCTGGGTGCCGCTCGACGAGGCCGTCGCGCGGGTCCTGGACGGCAGCCTGCACAACCCGTCCACCGTGGTCGGGATCCTCGCGGCGGCGACCAGCCGCGCGGGAGGGTGGGCGTCGCTGCGCCCGACCGACGCGCCCTGGCCCGCCCGGCCGGGCGCCTGAGCGGCCGGTAGGCTCCACAGGCGTGCGTGACGCCTCCGTCCCCGAGCCCGGTGCCACAGCCCTGCCGGTGACGACGGGCGCGCCCGCGGTGCGGGTGCTGGGCCAGGTCCGGGTCGCCGGGCCGGGTGGCGAGGACCGCGCGCCCCGCGGGGCGCGCGCGTCCGCGCTGGTCGTGCTGCTCGCCCTCGCGGGGCCTCGCGGGATGTCGTCGGCGGCCCTGGTCGACCAGCTGTGGCAGGAGTCCCTGCCCGCCGACCCGCGCGCTGCCCTGCAGAACCTCGTCTCCCGGCTGCGGGCCGTCGCCGGCCGCGCCGTCGTGCGCGCGACCGAGACGGGGTACGCCCTCGGCGTCCCCTCCGACCTGGACCAGGTGCGCGAGGACCTCGCCGCGGCCCGGCGCGAGCTCGTCGCCGGGGACCCGCAGGGCGCCGCGAGCACGGCGGAACGTGCCCTGGCGCTGTGGACGGGCACGCCTGGCGCCGACCTGGAGGGCGGGGAGTTCGGGGCGGTCGCCGCCGAGCTCGCGACGTCTTCCCGGCGCTGGCGCGACGCGCTGCGCGTCGTGCGCCGTGACGCGGCCGAGGCCGCGGGGGAGCACGCCGTCGTCGCGGACCTCGCGGGCGGGGACGTCGCGGTCGACCCCACGGACGAGGACGCTGCCCGTGCCCTCATGGGCGCGCTCGGCGGGCTGGGCCGCCCGGCGGAGGCGTTGCGCGTGTTCACCCGCCTGCGGTCGGTCCTGGTGCGCGAGCTCGGCAGCGAGCCCGGGCCCGAGACCGTCGCCCTGTACGAGACCCTCGCCGAGGAGGTCGGTCGACGGGGCAGCGAGGAGCCGCCCGCCGCTGCCTCCCCGCCGGCCCCGGCGTCCCGCCCCGGCGGGTCGACGGCGGTCGCCCCGACGGCGCGTGGCCTGCGCACGTACCCGACACCGCTCGTCGGTCGGGAGCAGGACGTCGTGGCCGTCCTGGACGCCCTGGCCGGCTCTCGCCTCGTCACCGTCCTCGGCCCCGGGGGCCTGGGCAAGACACGGCTCGCGCAGGAGGTGGCGCGACGGTCGCTGGCGCGGACCCCGGTCGTCGTGGTGGTCGAGCTCGTGGGCGTGCGGACCGACGGCGACGTCGTCCTGGCGCTCGCGGACGCCCTGGGCGTGTCGCCGGGTGCGGCGACCGTCCGCCTCGCCGACCGCCTCCAGGCCGGCGACCTGACCACCCAGGTGACCGCCCGCCTGCGCGACGCCGACGCGCTCGTCGTCCTGGACAACTGCGAGCACGTCGTCGAGGGTGCCGCACGCTGGGCCGCCACCCTGCTGGACGTGTCACCGGGGCTGCGCGTGCTCGCCACCAGCCGGACCCCCCTGCTGCTCGAGCAGGAGGTCACCTACGCCCCGGCGCCGCTCACCTCCGACCCGGACGGCACGGGCGACGGACCCGCCGTCCGCCTCTTCGTCGAGCGGGCGCGTGCCGTGCGCCCTGACGCGCTGCTCGACCGCGCGGCGGTGGCCCACCTGTGCGAGCGGCTCGACGGCCTGCCCCTGGCGATCGAGCTGGCGGCGGCACGGGTGCGCACCCTGAGCGTCGCGGAGGTGGACGCCCGGCTCGACGAGCGGTTCGCCCTGCTGCGCGTGCGCGACCGCTCCGTGCCCGACCGGCACCGCACGCTCGAAGCGGTGCTCGACTGGAGCTGGAACCTGCTGACAGCCGGCCAGCAGGCTCTGTGGCGGCGGGCCGCGGTGCTCCCCGACGGGTTCTCCGCCGAGGCGGCGCGGGCGCTCGTGCCCGACGCGCCCGGGTGGCAGGTCGACGACGACGTCGACGCCCTCGTGCTGCAGTCCCTGGTGCGGGTGGAGGAGGCCGACGGGGCGAGCCGGTACCGCATGGTCGAGACCGTGCGGGAGTTCGGTCTGCTGCGCCTGTCCGCCGCCCGGGAGGAGCAGGCGGCGGAGGAGGCCGTGTTCGCCTGGGCGACGACCGTCGCGCGGCGTTGCGCCGCCCGCGTCCTGTCCCCGGACCAGCGCGCGGCCGTGGCCGAGCTCGGGCGCGAGCAGGAGAACCTCCTGGGCGCCGTCCGCCGGGCGATCGACCGCGGTCGGCCGGACGTCGCGGTGCACGGGTTCGTCGCGCTGCTCGGTGCCTGGGCGTCCCGAGGTGCCGAGGAGCGGGTCGTCGCCCTCGCCCCCGTGGTGCTGGACGCGCTTCGGGGCTGGGACGTGCCGGAGGAGCATGCCGACGCGACCGCCATCGCGCTCGAGGTGATCGCCGGCGCGTCCGTCTTCGGGGAGCCTGGCCAGGCCGCGCGAGCGCTCGGCCGGCTGCGGCGGCTGCTGCGCACCCGGCACTCGGTCGGGTCACGCACGCGTGACCTGGCCCAGGTGGTCCTGGCGCGCTCTCCGGAGGACCTTGCCGCCGTGCTCACGCGCCTGCAGGCCTCCGACGACGGGTACACCTCCCTCATCGCGCTGATGTTCGAGGCGCAGCAGCGCGAGAACGACGGCGAGATCGCCCGCGCGGTGGGGCTCGCCTCGCGGTCCTACGAGGTGGCCTCGGCGCTCGAGGACGGTGCCGCCGTCGCGATGACCGCGATCGTGGTGGCGTCCTTCCACGCTGAGCGAGGGGAGGCCGTCGACGCCGCGCGGTGGGCCGCCGTCGCGCGGGAGGGCCTCACCTCGATCGGTGCCGGCGAGATGGAGCGGCAGGTGCGGTGGGTCGAGCTCACCTCCGCCCTGTGCCTGGGCGACATCGCGACCGCCGACGCGGCGGTGGCGGAGATGGTGGCGGCGCTCGACGACCCGAGGGCCTCCCGGGAGGCGGAGTCCGTCGCCGTGCTGGAGCTCGGTCGCGGGGAGATCGCGTGGCTGCGGGGGGACCGGACGTCGGCCCTCGAGCACCTGTCGCGGGCGGTCGGCTCCTTCGGCCCCGGGCGTCCGCGGGCGGACGGCGCACCGTGGTTTCTCATGACGGCGTCGGCCACGCTGGTCCGGCAGGTCCAGGCGCTCGGCTCCGGCGACGACGAGCTGGCACGCCGCGTCGTCGAGGCCGGCCGCGGCTTTCGCGGCGCGGGGCGCGGCTTCGTCGACCGCCCGGTGCTGGCGACGTCAGCGGTAGGCATCGCGTACGGAGCCTGCGTGCGCGGCCTGCAGGGCGGTGCCGACGCGGACGGGCGGCGTGCCGCCGACGGAGCCGAGCTGCTCGCGCTCGCGGGGCGGCTCGGCGCGCGGCAGGACCTGCCCTCCCTGCACCTGACCACGCTGCGGGACGCGGTCGTGACCGACCACGCCGGGCCCACGGTGGTGGCCCAGGCGGAGCATCGCGTCGCCGCGCTGCGTGACGACGAGCTGGTGGGACGGGCGGACGAGCTCCTGGGCCGCCTCACGGGAGAGACGGCCCAGGAGCTCGAGGGCGACGCGGGTCAGGCCTTCTTCATGTAGCTCCGCACCGCGAGCGGGGCGAAGACGGCGACGACCACGGCGCAGCTCAGGAGGGCGATGCCCACCTGGCCCGTGACGCTGCCCGTGCTGGCGAGGTCGCGCACGGCGCTCACCAGGTGCGACACCGGGTTGACGTTGACGAAGCCCTGCAGCCATCCGGGCATCGTGTCGACCGGGACCAGAGCGTTCGAGACCATGGTCAGCGGGAACAGCACCAGGAACGAGATGCCCTGCACGGACGACGCCGAACGCGCGATGACGCCGAAGAAGGCGAAGATCCAGCTCAGCGACCAGGCGCACACGACGACCAGCAGCCCCGCGAGCAGCACGCCGCCGACGCCGCCGCCGGGGCGCCAGCCCATGACCAGGCCCATGGCGATCGTCAGCGTCGTGGCGATGAGGTAGCGGACGGTGTCGGCTAGAAGGGCGCCGGCGAGGGGTGCGATGCGGGCGATGGGCAGCGACCGGAACCGGTCGAACACGCCCTTGTCCATGTCCTCGCGCAGCTGGGTGCCGGTCACGGCGGACGTCGTGATGACGGTCTGCACGAGGACGCCGGGGATGATGATCGGCAGGTAGCTCGCCACGTCGCCGGAGACGGCGCCGCCGAAGATGAACGTGAACATCAGCGTGAAGATGATCGGCTGCACGGTGACGTCGATGAGCTGCTCGGGCGTGCGGCGGATCTTGATGAGGCCGCGCCGTGCCATGGCGAGCGAGTCGGACACGGCCTGCCCGAGGGTGACGCGGTTGCGCAGCGTGCGCTCGGTGCCGGGGACGATGCGTCCGCCGGACGCCGCAGGCGCCGTAGGGGCGGTGGTGAGCGTGGTCATGCGGAGATCTCCTCGGGCTCGGAGGCGGCGGCGTCAGCCGCGCCGTGGCCGGTCAGGGTCAGGAACACCTCGTCGAGGGTCGGCTTGTCCATCGACAGCGAGTCGAGCCCGACACCGGCGTCGCGCAGGCGGACCAGCAGGTCCGTCACGAGGCTCGGGTCGGCGACGGGCACGGTGAGGCGGCGAGCCTCGGGGGAGGGCGTGGCGGCGACGCCCAGGACGTCCCGCACGGCCTGGAGCGCGACGGGGGCGTCGTCCGGCCGCACCAGGGCGAGCTGCAGCGACTGCTCGCCGACGGAGGACTTGAGCTCGTCGCCGGTGCCCTCCGCGACGACCTGTCCCCGGTCGATGACCGCGATGCGGTCCGCGAGCTGGTCGGCCTCGTCGAGGTACTGGGTGGTGAGCAGGACGGTCGAGCCGGTCGCGACGAGGCGACGGATCGTCTCCCACATCTGCGCGCGGGTGCGCGGGTCGAGGCCCGTGGTGGGCTCGTCCAGGAACAGCAGCGGCGGCTGCGCGATGAGGCTGGCCGCGAGGTCGAGGCGCCGGCGCATGCCGCCCGAGAAGTTCTTCAGCGGGCGTGCGGCAGCGTCGGTGAGGCTGAACTCCTCGAGCAGGTCGCGGGTGCGCCGCGTCGCGGAGGCGCCCTTGAGTCCGTTGAGGCGGCAGAAGAGCAAGAGGTTCTCCGTGGCGCTGAGCGTCTCGTCGACCGACGCGTACTGCCCGGTCACGCCGATGAGCTGCCGCACGACGAACGGCTCGCGGGCCACGTCGTGCCCGAAGACGGACGCCCGCCCGGCGTCGGGGCGCAGCAGGGTCGCGAGCATGCGGATCGTGGTGGTCTTCCCGGCCCCGTTCGGGCCGAGGACCCCGTAGACCGTGCCGGTGTCGACCCGGAGGTCGACCCCGTCCACGGCGCGGTTGTCGCCGAAGGTCTTGACGAGGCCCTCGGCCTCGATCGCGGTGGTGGTCATGGGACCACCGTGCCGGGCGGCGCTCGCAGCGCCCTGTCACGGCGCTGTCACGCCCTCGCCCGGCACCGTCAGCAGGTCAGGGCGCGTCCCAGGGGACGGCGGCGACGGCGGTGCGGAGCTCGTCGACGCGGGCGGTGGCGTCGGGCAGCGAGGTCGCGTCCACCGACGCGACGGACACGATGCCGACGGAGTTGACGAGGAACGCCCCGGCGAAGCTCGCGACGTCGTCGACGTGCACGGGCCGGGCGCTGGTCGACGCGCTCGCCTCGACCAGCGCGAGCCCCGTGCCGCGCAGGTGCGGCGCCGTGGGCCAGACGACACCGCCGTCGGCCTCGAGGAAGCCGACGTTGGCGATGCTGGACTCGGCGACGGCGCCGTCGGGTCCGGTCAGGAGCGCGTCGTCGTAGCCCTCGCGCACGGCCTGTCGTGCCCACTGCGCCTGCGCGAAGCCGCCGAGGTGCTTGAGGTGGGCGAACGGGCGCAGGTAGGGGACGGTGCGCAGGCGCTGCGGCGCCGTCGGGGGGAGGCGGGGGTCGGCGACCTGGACGGCCACGTGCTCCGGGTCGCGCAGCACCACCCGCACGGACGCGTCGGCACGGCCGTCGAGGGCGTGCCGAACGAGCCCCCGGACACGGTCGGTGTCGAGCGTCGCGCCGAAGATCTCGAGGTGCGCGGTGCGGAGCCGGCGCAGGTGGTGCTCCAGGCCCTGCACGCCACCGCCGCGCACCTGCATGGCGGTGAAGTGGCCGTCGGTGGACGCGACCTGCGGGGCCGTCGCAGGACGGCCGTCGACCTCGATGCGCACGTCAGCACCGTAGCGCGGCCTCGGCGGCTGCGTGCGGAGACCCGTCAGGCCCGGGAGCGCAGCCGCAGGACGGCGTTCGCGGTCGCCCACGTGAGGCAGCCCGCGCCCACCAGGTGGAAGCCGACGAGCACCTCGGGAAGTCCCGTGAAGTACTGCACGTACCCGATGAGGCCCTGCGCCAGGGTGACGCCCGCCAGCAGCCACGCGGCAGTGCGCGCGGCGGCGACCCGGGGACTGGCCGGGGTGCGGTGCAGCAGCACGAGCAGCAGCACGAGCGTGATCGTGAACAGCCAGACGGTGCCGGAGTGCGCCCGGGTGATCTCGAGCGGGTCGAGGGCGAGGCGGTAGCCGACGGAGGTGTCGCCCGAGTGCGGGCCGGAGCCGGTGACGAGCACGCCCAGGGTGACGATCGGGACGAGCAGGACCCCGAGGACGGTGCCCGTCACGGAGACGGCCCGTCCGGCCACCGGCTCGGGGCGGCCGTCGCCCTCGCCGTGGCGGTGCAGCAGGTAGGCGCTGAACCACACGAGCGCGGCGGACACCCCGAAGTGCAGGGACACCCAGCCGGGGCTGAGGTGCAGCAGCACCACGACGCCGCCGATGACGGCCTGGGCGACCACGCCGGCCAGGGGGACGATGCCGAGGAGCCGGTACGAGCGCGACCGCGACCGGTCCGTCCACACCAGGAGCAGGAGCGCGAGGCCCACCACCGCGAGGACGAAGGCGACCGTCCGGTTCCCGAACTCGACGTACGGGTGGATGGAGGACGCCTGGTGGAACGCGGGCGTGAAGTGGCCCGGCTCGCACAGCGGCCACGTGGAGCACCCGAGGCCGGAGTCGGTCAGGCGGACGGCGCCGCCGGTGCCGATGATGAGGATCTGCCCGATGACGTTCGCCAGCAGGACGCCGCGGGTCCAGGAGCGGAACCGGGCGAGGCGGTCGGGCGTTCCGGCAGGACCGGTGCCCGCCTCGGGGGCGGGGCGCACGGCAGGGCTCGACGAGGTCACGAGTCCACGGTATCGCCACGATCCGGGCGACCAGGCGCCTCAAGGGCGACCGGCGGTGTGACCTTGGTCCGGTCGCACCGCCCGTGCGTCACTGCCAGCGGAAGAAGCGCGCCGCGGCCCACGCGAGCACGGCCGTCCAGGCCGCGAGCACCACGAGGGCCAGCGCCGGGACGCCCGTGCCGAGCAGGGCGCCGCGCATGGCCTCCCCGAGCGCGCCCGAGGGGAGATAGGTCGCGAGGTGGGCGACCGGGCCGGGCAGCTGCTCGGGCGGGACCAGCAGCCCGCCGCCCACGACGAGGAGCACCAGCACCAGGTTGGCGAGCGCGAGCACGCCCTCGGCGCGCAGCGTGCCCGCGAGCAGCAGCGCGAGCGCCGTGAAGCAGGCGGTGCCGAGCAGCCCGATGCCGACGGCCGGCAGGATCCCTCCGGCGGCCGGCTGCCAGCCCAGCGCGAGCGCGACGGCGCCGACGACCACCACCTGCACGACCTCGACGGCCAGCACGCCCAGCAGCTTGCCCGCGAGGAGCCCGCCCCGGCCGAGCGGGGTGGTGGCCAGCAGGCGCAGCACACCGTTGCGCCGGTCGAAGGCGGTGGCGATCGCCTGGGACGTGAAGGCGGTCGACACGCAGGCGAGGGCGAGGACGCCCGGGGTGACGAAGTCGACCCGCGCCAGCCCGCCGGTGTCGATGTCGATGACGCTGGTGCGCGTCAGGCCGAGGAGCACCATGACCGGCAGCACGATCGTCACGAGCAGCTGCTCGCCGTTGCGCAGCACGGCCCTGGTCTCGAACCCCGTCTGCGCGAGCACCCGGCGCCAGGCCGGGGCGGCACCGTGCGCCGTCGTGCTCGTCGAGGTGGTGGTGGTCATCGCAGGTGCCGTCCCGTCAGGTCGAGGAAGACGTCCTCCAGCGTGCGCCGGCCCACCGTGAGACGGCTCGCGAGGACGTCGTGGTCGGCGAGCCAGGCGGTCAGCGTGGCCAGGGCCCGGGGTCCGGCAGGGCCCTGGACGACGTACGAGCCCGGCTGGGGCTCGGTCACGGTCCACGTGCCGGCCGTGCCGGTGGCGGCTCCGAGCGCGCCGGCGACGGCAGCCACGTCCAGGCCGGGGGCCGCGTCGAACCGCAGCGTCCGGTCGTCCTGCGCGTCGGGGGAGAGGAGCTCCGGGACGGTGCCGCTCGCGATGACGCGCCCGTGGTCGACGACGTGGACGCGGTCGGCGAGGTCCTCGGCCTCGTCCATGAGGTGCGTCGTGAGGACCACGGCCGTGCCCTCGTCTCGCAGCTCCCGCACGAGGTCCCACACGGCGTGCCGGCTCTGCGGGTCCATGCCGGCGCTGGGCTCGTCGAGGAACACGACCTCCGGGCGGCCGACGACGGCGGCGGCGAGCGACAGCCGCTGGCGCTGACCGCCGGACAGGCGCCGCACGGTGGTGCGGGCGAAGGAGCCGATGCCCAGCCGCTCGCCGAGCTCGCCGACGTCGCGCGGCGCGGCGTACATGGCGGCGACGTGCCGCAGCACCTCGCCCGCGCGGGCGCCGGTGGGCAGGCCGCCGTCCTGCAGCATCACCCCCACGCGCGGACGTAGGGCGCGCGCGTCGGCCACCGGGTCGAGGCCGAGGACGCGCACGGCGCCGCCGTCCGGGGTGCGCAGCCCCTCGCAGCACTCCACGGTGGTGGTCTTGCCTGCGCCGTTGGGCCCGAGCACGGCGGTCACCGCTCCGGCGTCGGCCACGAGATCGAGCCCTGCGACCACGTCCTTGCCGCCGTAGCGTTTGACGAGGCCCTGGACGTGGACGGCGGCTCCGGCGCCGGCGGCGCGAGGGTCCTCGGGGGGCACTGCGGGCGACGGGGCGTCGTCCGCGCCCGATGGCGCGATCGAGGTGGGCACCGGAAGATTCTACGGAGTCGCCCGGCCAGGGCGACGAGCGTGAGGCGCGACCCGAGGAGCGGCACGACCATGACCTTCTACACGTTCACCCCGCCGCAGGACGTCGCGGCCCTGGCCCGGCGCCTGTGGTACTGGCCGATCATCCGCGGCGTGCTCGCCCTGCTGTTCGGGCTGCTGGCGATCTTCCTGCCGGACAAGACCCCGACCGTGCTGGTGCAGATCTTCGGGGTGTTCGTGCTGGTCGACGGCGTGGTGAGCCTCATCGACGGGCTGCGGCGGCGAGGGACCTCCGCGGGCTCGGTGAACACCGGCATCGGCATCGTGGCGCTCGTCTTCGGCGCGCTCCTGCTTCTCCTGCCGAAGGTGTTCCTGGGTGTCGTGCTCATCCTGGTGGCCATCTGGGCGCTGATCTTCGGGCTGCTCCAGCTGTTCGTCGTGCCGGCGATGCGCCGCCGGGGTGGCGCCTCGTGGGTCTGGAACCTCCTCGCGGGCCTCCTGCTCGTCGCCCTCGCGGTGGTGTGCTTCGTCAACCCGGCCAACGCCATCGTGGGGCTGTCCATCGTGATCGGCGCGTTCGCCGTGATCATCGGGGCCGTGATGATCGCGCTGGGGATCAAGCTGCGCCAGCTCGGTCGCCAGCCCGGCCAGCCGGGCGCCGGGGGGCGGCCTGGCGAGGTCATCGAGGGCCGCATCGTCAGCGACGAGTGACGTTCGCGACACCCGCCCCCTGAGGGGCCGCAGTGAGGCATGCCTTGCTTGACATCCTGGATTACGCAACAAGGATGTTGCCTATATCGACGTCGTGCCGAGGGTGAGTCGTGCCCCCGGTGATCACGAGCCGAACGGGGGTGAGCGCATGCCGACGAGCACGACCGACCGCAGGCCCGCGCGCGTCGAGCCCCGCGTCCTCGACCCCCGCGCCCTCGACGGCGCTCCCGACGTCGACGGCACCACGCGCCGACGCGTGCTGGAGCTCGTCGCCGGCGAGGGGCCCGTGAGCGCGGCCGAGCTGGCCGACCGTCTCGGCCTCACCTCGGCGGCCGTCCGCCGCCACCTGGCCTGCCTCGAGGAGGACGGCACGATCGCCGTGCACGACGGCGGCCCGTCCTCCGGCCGTCGCGGACGACCTGCCCGCCGGTACGTCGTGAGCGCCCGCGGGCAGTCCGACCTCGCGGGCGGATACTCCGAGCTCGCGGCCCAGGTCATGCGCCACCTGCGCGAGACGGGCGGCACGGAGGCCGTCGCGCGGTTCGCGGCCGAGCGGTACGACGCGGTCGTCGCCCGGTACGCCCCGCGGCTGACGGCCGAGGACCCCGAGGGGCGCGCGGCCCAGCTCGCCGACCTGCTCTCGGCCGACGGCTACGCCGCGTCGGTGCGCCCGGTGACCGGCCCGCTGCTCCCGACCGTCCAGCTGTGCCAGGGGCACTGCCCCGTGCAGCACGTCGCCGAGGAGTTCGGCGAGCTGTGCGAGGCCGAGGCCCGCGCCTTCTCCGAGCTGCTCGGCACGCACGTCCAGCGCCTCGCCACGATCGCGGGCGGCGCGCACGCCTGCGTCACGAACGTCCCGACCGTCTCCACGCAGGTCTCCCCCCAGAACCTCCCCACCCCGGCCCACCGCACCCGCGGCACGCAGGAAGGAACACGATGAGCGCTCCCACCCAGGACGCCGCCCAGGCGGCACCGGAGGGCACCGACAAGAGGACCGACGACGAGATCATCGCCTCGATCGGTGCGTACGAGTACGGCTGGCGCGACAGCGACGCCGCGGGCGAGGCTGCCCAGCGTGGCCTCAACGAGGGCGTCGTCAAGAACATCTCGGCGCTCAAGAAGGAGCCCGAGTGGATGCTCAAGGCTCGCCTCAAGGCGCTGCGCCTGTTCGACAAGAAGCCCATGCCGAACTGGGGCGCCGACCTCAGCGGCATCGACTTCGACCGGATCAAGTACTTCGTGCGCTCCACGGAGAAGCAGGCCGCCTCGTGGGAGGACCTGCCCGAGGACATCCGCGCGACCTACGACAAGCTGGGCATCCCCGAGGCGGAGAAGCAGCGCCTCGTCGCCGGCGTCGCCGCCCAGTACGAGTCCGAGGTGGTCTACCACCAGATCCGCGAGGACCTCGAGGCCCAGGGCGTCATCTTCGTGGACACGGACACGGGTCTGCGCGAGTACCCGGAGCTGTTCCAGGAGTACTTCGGCACCGTCATCCCCGCGGGTGACAACAAGTTCGCCGCGCTGAACTCGGCCGTCTGGTCGGGCGGCTCGTTCGTCTACGTGCCGCCGGGCGTGCACGTGGAGATCCCGCTGCAGGCCTACTTCCGCATCAACACGGAGAACATGGGCCAGTTCGAGCGGACGCTGATCATCGCGGACGAGGGCTCCTACGTGCACTACGTCGAGGGCTGCACCGCGCCGATCTACTCGAGCGACTCGCTGCACTCGGCCGTCGTCGAGATCGTCGTCAAGAAGAACGCCCGCGTGCGCTACACGACCATCCAGAACTGGTCGAACAACGTGTACAACCTGGTGACCAAGCGCGCCACGGCCGCCGAGGGCGCCACCATGGAGTGGGTCGACGGCAACATCGGCTCCAAGGTGACGATGAAGTACCCGGCGATCTACCTGCTGGGCGAGCACGCCCGCGGCGAGACCCTGTCCATCGCCTTCGCGGGTGAGGGCCAGCACCAGGACGCCGGCTGCAAGATGGTGCACGCCGCGCCCCGCACGTCGTCGTCGATCGTGTCGAAGTCCGTCGCGCGTGGTGGCGGCCGCACGTCCTACCGCGGTCTGGTGCAGGTGCTCGAGGGCGCCAAGCACTCCGCGTCGACCGTGCTGTGCGACGCGCTGCTCGTCGACCAGATCTCCCGGTCCGACACCTACCCGTACGTCGACGTCCGCGAGGACGACGTGTCCATGGGGCACGAGGCGACGGTCTCGCGGGTGAGCGAGGACCAGCTGTTCTACCTCATGTCCCGGGGCATGGAGGAGACCGAGGCGATGGCCATGATCGTGCGCGGGTTCGTCGAGCCCATCGCGCGCGAGCTGCCCATGGAGTACGCGCTCGAGCTCAACCGCCTCATCGAGCTGCAGATGGAAGGGTCCGTCGGCTAAATGACTGCGCAGACCATGACTACCGATCACTCCCGCGCCGTAGCCGACGGTGCCCACTCCCACGGCGTCGTCCCGGCGGGCTCCCGTGCGGAGCGCCGGACCTCCTTCGACCTCGCCGACATCCCCGTGCCCACCGGGCGCGAGGAGGAGTGGCGGTTCTCGCCCGTCGCACGGCTCCAGCCGCTGTTCGACGCGGACCTCGGTGTCGGCGGCGTCCTGACGACCGTCGTCGAGGCCCCCGAGGCCAAGGTCGAGATCGTCGGCAAGGACGACGCGCGCCTGGGCACGACGGGCAAGCCGGGCGACCGCACCGCGGTCACCGCGTGGAACGCCGCCGCCGAGGCGACGGTCGTCACGCTCCCGGCCGAGGCCGTCGCCACCGAGGTCACCTCGGTGCGCGTCGAGGGCGCGACGAAGGACGCGACGGCGCAGCACCTGCTGGTGCACGCCGAGCACCACGCCGAGGGCGTCGTCGTCATCGACCACCGCGGGGACGCGACGCTCAACCAGACGGTCGAGATCGTCGTGGACGAGGGTGCGCACCTCACCGTCGTCTCCGTGCAGGACTGGGCCGACGGCGCCGTGCACGCGTCGAGCCACCGCGCCCGCATCGGTCGTGACGCCAAGCTCAAGCACGTCGTCGTGACCTTCGGCGGCGACGTCGTGCGGATCACGCCGGACGCGACGTTCACGGGCGAGGGCGGCGAGGTCGAGATGGTCGGCCTGTACTTCGCCGACGCGGACCAGCACCAGGAGCACCGACTCTTCGTGGACCACGCCGTGCCGCGCTGCAAGTCGCGCGTCACCTACAAGGGCGCCCTGCAGGGCACCGGCGCGCACGTGGTGTGGGTCGGGGACGTGCTCATCCAGGCCGAGGCCGAGGGCACCGACACCTACGAGCTCAACCGCAACCTGGTCCTCACCGACGGCGCCCGCGCCGACTCGGTGCCGAACCTGGAGATCGAGACGGGCGAGATCGAGGGCGCGGGACACGCGTCGGCGACCGGCCGTTTCGACGACGAGCAGCTCTTCTACCTCATGGCTCGCGGCATCCCCGAGGTCGACGCGCGTCGCCTCGTGGTGCGCGGCTTCTTCGCCGAGCTGATCGACCAGATCGGCGTCGCGTCGGTCGAGGAGCGCCTGCTCGCGTCGATCGAGGCCGAGCTCGAGAAGTCGATGAGCGTCATCACCGGCGTCACGGCGCCCGCCACGGCGGAGTGACCGGGCGATGACCTCCCAGCTGGCCTGCATGGCCGACGACCTCGCCCCCGAGGAAGCCATGCTCGTGGAGCTCGACGGCGCGGACGGGGCCCCGGTCCCGGTCGCCGTCGTCCGCGACGCCGACGGCGGCTGGCACGCCCTGTCCGACATCTGCTCCCACGGACGGGTCTCCCTGTCCGACGGGGAGGTCGAGGGCTGCCTCGTCGAGTGCTGGCTGCACGGTTCGCAGTTCGACCTGCGCACCGGCAAGCCGGTCCAGCTGCCCGCCACGCAGCCGGTGCCGGTCTACCCGGTGTCCGTGGACGGCGACCGCATCCTCGTGGACGTCGACGAGCCGCTCGCCGCCGCGTCGTGACCGCCTCGGCAACCCCCCTTCTTCGCAACACAGACCTGGAGACACGAAGCATGCCCACCCTGGAGATCCGCGACCTGCACGTCAGCGTCGAGACCAAGGAAGGCGCCAAGCCGATCCTGCGCGGCGTCGACCTGACCATCAACTCGGGCGAGACGCACGCCATCATGGGCCCGAACGGCTCCGGCAAGTCGACCCTCGCGTCGGCCCTCGCCGGCCACCCGAAGTACACGGTGACCTCGGGCACCGTCACGCTCGACGGCGAGGACCTCCTCGCGATGACCGTCGACGAGCGCGCCCGCGCCGGCCTGTTCCTCGCCATGCAGTACCCGGTCGAGGTGCCCGGCGTCTCGGTGGCGAACTTCCTGCGCACCGCCAAGACGGCCATCGCCGGCGAGGCCCCCGCCCTGCGTACCTGGGGCAAGGAGGTCAAGGGTGCGATGGAGAACCTCCGCATCGACTCGACCTTCGCCGAGCGCTCCGTCAACGAGGGCTTCTCCGGCGGTGAGAAGAAGCGCCACGAGATCCTGCAGATGGAGCTCTTCAAGCCCCACTTCGCGATCCTCGACGAGACCGACTCCGGCCTCGACGTCGACGCGCTGCGCGTCGTGTCCGAGGGCGTGAACCGCGCCAAGGCGAACACCGACGTCGGCGTCCTGCTGATCACGCACTACACGCGCATCCTGCGCTACATCAAGCCCGACTTCGTGCACGTCTTCGTCGACGGCAAGATCGCCGAGGAGGGTGGCCCCGAGCTCGCCGAGCAGCTCGAGGAGAACGGCTACGACAAGTACGTCGGCACCGGCGCGACGATGGCCTGACCTCCTCGACGAGGAGTTCTCGCCAGGAGCCGTCACCAGGAGGAAGCCATGACCACCACCGACACCGTGCGACCGTCGCTCACCGCGGCGGAGCTCGCCGCCGTGCGCGCGGACTTCCCGCTGCTCGGACGCACGGTGCGGGGTGGTCGGCCGCTCGTCTACCTGGACTCGGCCGCCACGTCGCAGAAGCCGAACGTGGTGCTCGAGGCCGAGGTCGACTTCTACGAGCAGCGCAACGCGGCCGTGCACCGCGGCGCGCACCAGCTCGCGGAGGAGGCGACGGAGGCGTTCGAGGACGCCCGGGTGGCCGTGGCGGCCTTCGTCGGGGCGGACACGGACGAGATCGTCTGGACGCCAGGCGCGACGTCGGCGCTCAACCTCGTGGCCTACGCGTTCTCGAACGCGACGGCCGGGCGCGGGGGAGCGGCGGCCGAGCGCTTCCGGCTGGCGCCTGGGGACGAGATCGTCGTCACCGAGGCGGAGCACCACGCGAACCTCGTGCCGTGGCAGGAGCTGTGCGCCCGCACGGGGGCCGTGCTGCGGTGGTTCGGCGTCGACGAGCAGGGTCGTCTCGACCTGTCCGACCTCGACGGGCTGATCACGGACCGCACGCGGGTCGTCGCGTTCGGGCACGTGTCGAACGTGACCGGGGCCGTGGCCCCGGTCGCCGAGCTCGTCGAGGCCGCCCGGCGCGTGGGGGCGGTCACCGTGCTGGACGTGTGCCAGTCGGTGCCGCACCTGCCGGTCGACCTGCACGCCCTGGGCGTGGACCTCGCCGCGTTCAGCGCGCACAAGATGCTCGGCCCGACCGGTGTCGGCGCCCTGTACGGGCGGCGCGAGCTGCTCGAGGCGATGCCGCCCGTCACGACCGGCGGCTCCATGGTCGAGGTCGTCACCATGGCCGAGACCACCTACGCCCCGCCGCCGCAGCGGTTCGAGGCGGGGACGCAGATGGTGGCCCAGGCCGTCGGCATGGGGGTCGCGGCGCGCTGGCTCGACGAGCTCGGCATGGACCGGGTGGCCCGGCACGAGCAGGAGCTCGCCGCGGAGCTGGTGCGGATCGCGGAGATCCCGGGTGTGCGGATCGTTGGCCCGGCCGACACCCGCGACCGCCTGGCGGTCGTGTCGTTCGTGGTCGACGGGGTGCACGCGCACGACGTCGGGCAGGTGCTGGACGACCGCGGGATCGCCGTGCGGGTGGGGCACCACTGCGCGCAGCCCCTGCACCGGCGGTTCGGTGTGGCGGCGACCGCGCGCGCGTCCGCCTCCGTGTACACCACCACCGAGGAGATCGCGGCGTTCCGGGAAGCACTGGCGGGCGTGCGCGCGTTCTTCGGTGCGGACTGACAGCAGGCGGAGAGGACAGCAGTGAGCTCGCTCGAGCAGATGTACCAGCAGGTGATCCTGGACCACGCGAAGCGCCCGCACGGCCGGGGGCTCGTGGAGGCGCCGGTCGACCACCGGTCGGGGGAGTCGCACCAGGTGAACCCGACCTGCGGCGACGAGATCACGCTGCGCGTGGACGTCGACGGGTCGACGGTGGTGGGCGTGTCCTGGGAGGGTCAGGGCTGCTCCATCTCGCAGGCGTCCGCCTCCGTGATGACGGAGCTCGTCACGGGACAGGACCTCGCGGACGTCGCGCGGCTGGACGCCGTGTTCCACGACCTCATGGGATCGCGCGGCAAGGGGCTGGACGACGAGGACGCGCTCGACACCCTCGGGGACGCGAGCGCGTTCACGGGCGTCTCGCAGTACCCCGCCCGCATCAAGTGCGCGCTGCTCGGCTGGGCGGCGCTGAAGGACTCGCTGGCGCGCAGCGGCGCGCTGGCCGGATGACGTACCGGCCCGACCGGACACCGGAGGAGACGATGACCGAGAACACCACCGACACGGGCACCCCGCCCGTCGCGGCACCGACGCCCACCACGGCCGCGGACGTCGAGGAGGCCATGCGCGACGTCATCGACCCCGAGCTGGGCATCAACGTCGTCGACCTGGGTCTCGTCTACGGCATCCAGGTGGACCAGAACAACATGTCCACCATCGACATGACGCTCACGTCGGCGGCCTGCCCGCTCACGGACGTCATCGAGGACCAGGCGGGCACCGCGCTCGAGGGACTCGTCGACGGCTTCCGCATCAACTGGGTCTGGATGCCGCCGTGGGGCCCGGAGAAGATCACCGACGAGGGCCGCGAGCAGCTGCGGATGCTGGGCTTCAACGTCTGATCGAAAAGTCAGAGATATCGGATACACGAAGGTCTCGTCCCTCGGGGCGAGACCTTCGTGTCGTTGGGGCTCGACTGCGATGTCGTCGCCGCGACGACGACCCGTCGGCGCGTCAGTCCCGGGTGGCCTGACCATGCCGGAGGGCACCGAGCTCCCGGGAGGCCGTTGCTGCCGTCTCCAGCAGGAGGTCGCGCCAGCGTTCCAGGTCCGCGGCGGGGATGGACGGGCTCGGGAACACGAGCGTCATCACGAGGGGGAGCGCGTCCGTCGCGGTGAACACCGGGGCCGCGAAGCTCAGCTGACCAGCGATGACGCCGCCGGAGGTCGTGCCGTAGCCCCGGTCGCGCACCGCCTGCGCCAGGGCGGTCGCCTCCGACCGCGTGCGCCCGGCGAGGGACGCCTCCAGGGCGCGGGCGGTCATCGTCCGTGGCAGGTGGGCGAAGAACACCTGGCCCGAGGCGGAGTCGAGGAGCGGGAGCGAGGCGCCGACCCGCGCAGTGAGAGAGAGGGCGTGCGCGCCGTAGTCCCTCCGCACGATCATCGGGCCGCTGTCCGTCCACACCGCGAGGTTGACCGAGTGCCCGGTGGCCTCACTGAGGGCCACCGAATGCTCGGAGGCGATCGCCACCTCGTTCGTGCGTCGGAGCGCTTCGCCGCCGAGCCGCCGGGTCGCGGGACCGAGGTCGTACTTGCCGGTCGAACGGCACTGGGTCGCGGACGTGCTGGAGGACATGCTGGAGGACATGCTGGCCACCGTTGATGCCTCACAGATCGAGATGGAGCTCCGAGGCAAGCTCGCCGGCTGAGGCGGTGTAGGAGCCCGGTGCGACGGAGGCTGCCCCGACTTGTGGCCCACGGCTTGGCCTCGGTGGCGGGTACTGGATTGCGATCCGCCGCGGTCGAGTCGTGCGGCGGGGACGAGAAGCGTGCGCTGGCGCAGCAGCTGGTGGCCCTGGCCAGGGCGGCGGGGGTCGATCTGGTCGGTCTGAACGGGTTCTTGACCGGGTTGACCAAGCAGCTCCTGGAGACCGCTGAACCTTCGCGATGGCGTATCCGCGCAGTCCCAGAGGTTGGCCTCGTCCGGTGACGAGGACGGGGCCGCGTCGGCGTTTGCGTGCTCCGTCCGAGGCCTGGGAGCCAACTCCGGTCCATGACGTCTGCACGGGGACCCACGACCGGCGCCACCGTCGCAGCGGGGAACGTCTACGCGCGAGGATCGATCGAGCGACGGCTGGGCTCTCAGTCCCGCCGGCGCAGTGCGTCCACCACGAGATCGAGCAGGCGTGCGATCTGCTCGACGTCGGATCTCGTCGCCGTGGCGACGAACAAGCCGTGGAGCAGCACGGTGACGTCGTCGGGTCGGATGTCCGGGCGGAGGGACCCGTCCGCGACCCCCGCCTCCAGCAGCGGGGCCACTGCCGTCGTGATCCGTTCGCGGGTGGCCTTCATGGGCGCCTGCGACTCCGAGGTCCCGGCGCGGAGCGTGTCGATCATCCCGCGCTTGGTCGCCGCGAACTGGGTGTATCTCGTGAGCCACTCGCGCAGTGCGGCGATCGGGGCGAGTGCGTCGAGCAGTGCGGCGGAGGAGGTGGTGAGGTCCTCCAGCTCGGCGGCGTAGACAGTCTCGACGAGTGCCTCACGTGTCGGGAAGTGCCGGTACAGCGTTCCCGCGCCAACGCCGGCGCGGGCCGCGACGGTGTCCATCGCGAAGCTGCCGCCGTGCGCAGCGAGCTCCTCACGCGCGACGGCGACGATCCTGGCGCGGTTGCGTCGTGCGTCGGCACGCATCGGTCGCGGCGCGCTCACGGTCGCCGGTGCAGGAGTGGGCGAGGAGGGAATCTCGTCGGTCCCAGGGCGAAGGTGCGAGGAGCGGGCGTTCAAAGCGGAGAGTCCTCCGGTTAGTGCTAGGGTGATGCTTAGCGGAGAGTTCTCCGTCTATGGCATCGTCCCACAGGATCGAGCAACCGCCGATGATGAGCAGCACTGACCCCACCCCTGGCGGTCGGGGAGCGCTCGCGGGCCACTCCGTCGCGCGCGTCGGTTACGGAGCCATGCAGCTGCAGCGCCTGCGTGGCGACCGCGATGCCGCCGAGAGGGTGGTCCGGCGTGCGGTCGAGCTCGGCGTCGACCATGTCGACACGGCGCCCTTCTACGGTCGCGGCTTCGTCGACGTCGTTCTCCGGGACGTCCTGCGACCGGAGGACGGCGTCACCGTCGTCTCGAAGGTCGGCGCGGAGGCCGCCCCCGCCGGTGCCCCGTTCCCCGTCCGGGTGGCGCAGCGTCCCGAGCAGCTGCGGGCCGGCGTCGAGGCGAGCCTGCGAGGTCTGGGGGTCGAACGCATCGATGTCGTCAACCTGCGGCGCATGGACACTCCACAGCGTGTGCCGGTGCCGGCCGATCAGGTGGTGGATCTGGATGACCAGCTCGCCGTCATGCTCGCGATGCGCGACGAGGGCATGATCGGCGCGATCGGGCTCAGCTGCGTGACCCCTGAGGTCCTGCGTCGTGCCCTGTCCGTCGGGGTTGCGTGCGTGCAGAACCCGTACAGCGTCGTCGCGCGGGAGGACGAGGAGCTGCTGCGCATGTGCGAGGAGGCGGAGATCCCGTGGGTGCCGTTCTTCCCCCTCGGCGGCGGTTTCCCCGGTGCGGCCAAGGCGGGTGACGCCCCGGTCGTGCGCGCCGTCGCCGACGAGCTGGGTATCACCACCTCGCAGGTCGCGCTCGCATGGTTGCTGCACCACTCCCCGCGCACCCTGCTCATCCCGGGCACTGCGGATGTCGACCACCTCGAGGCGAACCTCGTCGCCGGGGCCGTGGACCTCGACACGGAGACGCTGCACCGACTGGACGCCGTCGGATCCCGGACGGCCGGGAACGACCGAGGGGGAACCGTGAGCCTCAACCATGACGAGCTCGTCCGCACGAGCGCCGAACTGCACGCCAACCTGAACTTGACCGGCCTGAACCGCGCTGAGGTCGCCTCCGACCTGGGTGTCGCGGCGCAGCAGCTGGACGCCGCCTTGTCGCCGACCGGCAGCGATCCCGTGCTCGTCTGGCAGCTGCGCGACTATCTGCTGCATGCCGTACGAGACGCAGGCGGCGCCCCGGTCCCGTTCTCGGTCCTCACCGATGCCAACAAGCTGCGCGCGCGCCTGTGGTTCAGCTTGCGCAAGGCCCCGCGACACGACTTCTCCACCTGACCCGCCTACCGGGACCTCGTCTTCCGCAGACCCCCTTCTTCTCAAGGAGTACCGATGACCCGCATCACCGTCCTGGGCGGCACCGGCTACGCCGGCAGCGCCATCGTCCGCGAAGCCGCAGCACGCGGCCACGAGGTCACCGCGTTCAGCCGCAGCGCACCCGCCGACCCGGTCCCCGGTGTCACCTACCGCACGGGCTCCGCCCTCGACGAGGAATCACTGGCGTCGGTCATCGACGGCGTGCAGGCGGTCGTCGTCGCTCTCGCGCCCCGTGGCGAGCTCGTGCACGTATTCGCGCAGGCTGTCGACCGGATCGGCGCGCTGGCTCGCACGGCCGGCGCGCGTCTGGGCGTCATCGGTGGGGCGGGCACGTTGCTCGCCGCGCCGGACGGTCCGAAGGTGTACGAGACGGCTGACTTCCCGGCGGCGTACGTGTCGGACAGCCGCGCGGCCGACGAGGCGCTCGGCGTCCTGCGCGCCTCGACGCAGGACCTGGACTGGTTCGTCGTCAGCCCGCCCCTCGGCTTCGGCTCCTGGGCGCCCGGCACCGCGACCGGCGTCTTCCGCCTGGGCGGGGATGTGCTGCTCACGGACGACAAGGGGCGTTCGGAGATCTCCGGAGCCGACCTCGCGACGGCCGTCGTCGACGAGCTCGACAGCCCCACGCATCGTCGCTCACGATTCACAGCGGCGTACTGACCGCGTGGATCGACCCGCGCGGCGCGAGGGGGTGCCAGCGGCGTGTGGTGCGCGCCGGGGGGCCGATACCCGAGCTTCGGGTCTTCGGCGCAGGCGTCGAACGGGACGTCCGCCAGGCGGGTTTGGGCCGACGCGGTGGCGTGACAGGGGCGGTGAGTCACGGGTGGTGCGGCTGGCTGGCGATCGGCAGGAGCTGGCACGTCACCGCGGCGAGGATTCTGCCTCGGCGACCTCGCGGGACGAGCGGGTCAGGTGTCACCCGTACGTGGAGCAGCCCCGAAGTCGGAGGCGGGCCCGATGGTGACGTTCCCGTGTCTGCGAGGTCCGGCTAGGCCGACTCGCGCAGAAGCAACGAATGGGAAACAGACCGATGTACGGCGGGCCCGCTGGAGGGGAGCGCACCCGAATGCATCTGGACTGCCAGCTCCACACCGAGCCGCCCCACCTCGCCGAGGTCGAGCGCGAGGCTGGAGAGCTCAGGAGTGCTGATACGGCCGATCGGCAGGCCATCGATACCGAGTACGGCGCATTGTCGAGGAACGTGGACGCCCGCCCGCGCCAGCTCCTTCATGACGCCGAACGCGACGATGTCATTGAACCCGATGATGGCATCGACGTGCGGATCCTCGACGAGCATGGCCTGTGCTGCCCGAATGCCCCCATCGACGGACTGCTCGGCGAAATACACCGTCGGCTCGAGCCCGAGCTCGGTCATCGCCGCACGGTAGTGCCGCTGACGCTCAGATATCGAACCCGGCCCGACGATGTCGACCAGCGCGATGCGCCGATGTCCGCGACCGTGCAGATATGCGACGCCAGCCCGCATACCGGGGCCGAAGTCGAGCTCGACCACTCCCCGATGACCAGGCACCGGCGAGGTCTCGAGCGTGACGACAGGCAGGTCGCCGAAGATGCCGTCGTAGTCGGCCGGAGCGACGCGGAGGTAGCCCACGACTGCGTCGACCTGGCCTGCGAGCGACTTGAGCGAGGCCGGCACGCCGTTCGGGCTGTGCGCCGTGTCCGCGATGACGACGCTCCAGCCACGGGTAGCAGCCGTTGCGATCACGCTCGCCGCCAGCTCGGGGTAGTACGGATTGGTCAGGTCGTCGATCACGAGGCCGAGCGTGAGCTGGTGGCCCAGCACCAGCCCGCGGCCGAAGCGGCTAGGCCGGTACCGCAGCTCCTTGGCGGCGGTCATGACCCGCTTCTTCGTCGCCACGCTGATGCCCGGCATGTCGTTCATCGCGCGGGTCACTGTCTGGCGGGAGACCCCGGCGCGGGCAGCGACGTCCAGCACCGTCGGCCGCTTGGCGCCGCCCGTTCTCGTCGATCCGTCGTTCATGATGGCGTCACGGTAACAGCGGGCGTCACTGCTGGAGCCCCCCGGAGATCAGGAACGTGAGGGTGCGTGCCTCGGGCCGCAGCGTGAAGTCCGGCAGGACGTCCGGCCCGCACGCGGCGCTGCCGAGCCCGTGCTGGGCCGCGTCGAGGTAGAGGTGGTGGCCGCGCACGGGTGGGAGCTCGTGCGGGTGAGTGGCGGCGGTGAGCTCCTCGGCCGAGTGCCGGGCGAGCGTGAAGCCCGGCAGCCGTCGCTGCGCGTCGCGGACGGCCTCGATCCGCAGCCAGGGCTCGTCGCCGGCGGCGAGCTCGAGCCAGCGGACGTCGCTGCGGTGGCCGTTCTCCTGCGGGCGTGCGTAGCTCATGGCGAGGTCGTCGACGTCGGCGGCGAACCGGCCGACGAGGGCTGCGCGGCGGCTGTCGGCGTAGGACTCGAGGGGGCCGGTGCCGAACCAGGTCGCGTGGTCCACGGCGGCGGGGACGCCGAGGTGGACGCCGGTGCGCGGCCAGACGAGGTCCCACCCGCGTGACGGGACGATGTCGAGCTGCACGGCGACCGTGTGCTCGTCGATGGGGCGCCACAGGGTGTCCAGCCAGACGGCGAGCTTGCTGTTGGCCGCCGCGTAGCGCGTGCGGGTCAGGACCGCGCCGTCCGCGCCGTCGACGTCCTCGGCGCGCTCGACCCGGCCGACCAGGCGGTCGAGCCCGGCGTCGAGCCACGAGCGCAACTGGCGCTTGTCGTTGTCGATGGGCGCCCGCCACAGGGTGAGCTCGGGGGCGGTCACGGGCCGGCCGGCCAGCTCGACCAGCGTGGCGCCGTCGAACACCGCGGGGCCGAGACGGCGGTGGCCGGCCCGGGCGGGCGTGGCCGATCCGTCGACGGCGCGCGGGCGCAGGCCGCCGAAGACGACCTGGTCGCGGGCCGGGGCGCCGCCCAGCTCAAGCTGGGCGGTGGAGACCACGTGGCCGGCGGGCGCCCAGGCGGTCTGCGAACCGAGCACCGCCTCGACGGTGAGCCACGTCTCGGGCCCGAAGCGGCTCTCGCCGGTGGCGGGGTCCACCGGGTCGAGGTGCGGGAGGTCGACCGGGACGGACACGCGTGCCTCGGGTGCGAGAGGCCGGCCGTCGTCGGTCACCTTCACCTCGCCATCGGCCACGGTGATGCCGTCGCGCTCCGCGCGCCAGACGAAACGCACGCCGGAGGTGTCCGCGCTGTGCTGGCGGTTGGTGACCTCGAGCCCGACCTCGCCTGAGCGGGTGGGCGCCAGGCGGAGCCGAATCGGCGCCACGACGGCCTTGAACTCATGCAGGCCTGGGGTCGGGGTGCTGTCGGAGAGCACCATGCCGTCCATGACGAAGTTGCCGTCGTGCACGACCTCGCCGAAGTCGCCGCCGTAGGCGAAGAACTCCGTGCCGTCCGGAGTGGCGGTGCGGATGCCGTGGTCGCGCCACTCCCAGACGAAGCCGCCGTGCAGCCGCGGGTAGGTGTCGACCAGATCCTCGTACTCGCTGATCAGGCCGGGGCCGTTGCCCATGGCGTGGACGTACTCGCACAAGATGAACGGGCGGGTGCGCTGGCGCCGGGACTCGGCGGCGTCGCAGCCCGGCAGCAGCACCTCGGTGCCGTCGCCACCGATGGACGCGGTCTCGGCGATGGACGAGTACATGCGCGAGTAGACGTCGGTGTACTGCCCGGTGTAGTCGCCCTCGTAGTGCACCGGCCGACTCGCGTCGCGATCGTGCACCCACGCCGCCATCGCGGCCAGGTTCGACCCGGTGCCGGACTCGTTGCCGAGCGACCACATGACGATGCTCGGGCGGTTCTTGTCGCGCTCGACGGTGCGCTCGATGCGGTCGAGGAGCGCGTCGCGCCAGCGCGGGTCGTCGCTCGGGTTGTCCCGCCAGTCCTGCGCCCAGAAGCCGTGGGTCTCCAGATCGCTCTCGAGAATGACCCAGAAGCCGAGCTCGTCCGCGAGCTCGAGCACGCGCGGGTGCGGCGGGTAGTGGCTGGTGCGGATCGCGTTCACGTTGAACTGCTTCATCATCGCCAGGTCGGCGCGGACGAAGTCCTCGTCGAAGACGCGCCCCAGGTCGGGGTGCGTCTCGTGCCGGTTCACCCCGTGGAAGACGACGCGGCGGCCGTTGACGGTGAACTGGTCGCCGACGATCCGCACGGTGCGGAAGCCGAGCCGGGTCGTGACCGTCTCGTCGCGGCCGGTCACGGTGGCCGCGTAGAGGCGCGGCACCTCCGCCGACCATGGCTCGACGGCGGCGACGTCGAGCGGCGCGACGTCGTCGGGGGAGTCCCAGGTCGCCTCCAGCCCGAGGTCGGGGACGGACAGCGTCACCGGGTAGGCAGCGGCGGGCGCCGTGATCTCGGGCGTGATGCGGCCGCGGCCGGTCGCGGCGGCGTAGTCGGCCTGCAGCCACACGTCGTCGATCCGCCCGGCCGGGCGCGCCAGCAGCGTGACGTCGCGGAAGATCCCGGGCAGCCACCACTGGTCCTGGTCCTCGAGGTAGCTGGACGCCGACCACTGGTGCACCCGCACCACCAGGACGTTCTCGCCCGGGCGCAGCAGGGCGGACACGTCGAACTCCTGCGTGAGCCGGCTGCCCGTGCCCCAGCCGACCGCCTCGCCGTTGAGCCACACCCTGTACCGGGACTCGACGCCGTCGAACCGGAGAAGCACGTGCTCGGCGGCGGCGAAGTCGTCGGGCAGGGTGAAGCGCCGCCGGTGGTCGCCCGTCGGGTTCGCGTCGGGGGGAAACGGGGGATCCACCGGGAACGGGAACTGCACGTTCGTGTAGATCGGACGCCCGTACTTCCCCTCGCCCTGCAGCACCCAGTGCCCAGGAACCCGGATCTCGTCCCACTCGGCGTCGTCGTAGCCGACCGCCGCCACGGCGTCGACCGCCTCGCCCGCGGGCAGCACGCCGGCCGCCCCGAGCGCACCAGGAGCGCCGTCGAGCAGCCGGAACCGCCACCGGCCGTTCAGCGACAACGACGGCGCGTCCGTCCGCAGCCAGGAGCGTGCCGGCGCACGCAGCCCACCACCCGGCCCGCGCTCGGTGAGGTAGTCGGAGCTCGCGTCGCGCATGCGGTCAGGCCTTTCGATCGGACGGGACGAGGAAGCGATGGCGGACCATCGGCGCGGTTCGAGGCAAGCCATGGTGAACGTTCACGCCGGATCGAGGCTACGAGGTGGGCCCGATGGCCGTCAACCGGCCACCGAACCACGATGAGAACCGCGGGAAATCCAGGATGCCTTGCCATGACGGGGGGATTGACACGTCCCAAGGAGCGGTGGAACATTTCGCGGCGGAGCGTGATCGTTCACGGATGACGCTCGAAGAACCACGACTCGACGAAGAGACTTGGAGACAGCGTGGAACGACTCTCTCGCCGCGCATTCCTGGCCGGCTCCCTGAGCCTGACCGGCTTGGCCGCCGCAGGGGCCCTGTCCGGGTGCTCACCGACCGTGTCGATCTCGTCCGACCCCAAGACCCTCACGCTCTGGTATTGGAACCTCAGCATCGCCGAGAGCCTGCTGGCCACGGTCCGCAAGGGCATCCCAGGGACGCGGTTCCGGTTGGACACCGACAAGGTCAGCACCGGCATCGACGTCAAGCTCCGCACGAGCCTGGCCGGCGGTGCCTACGTCCCCGACGTGACGGCGCTCAACTCGAACGTCGCGACCTACTTCCCGATCGAGGACCAGTTCCACGACCTGAACGAGCTCGGGGCCGGGGAGTACAGCGACAAGTACCTCGAGTGGAAGCTGCAGATGGGGGTCACGTCGAACGACCGACTCTGCTTCTGGCCGATGGACACCGGCCCCACCGCGCTCTGGTATCGCCGGGACGTCTTCGCCGACGCGGGGCTTCCCAGCGAACCCGACGAGGTCACCGCGTCGATGACCGGGTGGGACGCCTGGATCGAGGCGGGCAAGAAGCTGCGCACCGACGCGGACGCGGCCATCATCACGAGCAGCCCGCAGGCCTTCGCCCAGCTGATGGGGGCAAGCGCGGACCGCTACTTCGACTCCGGCGGCGCGCGCCTCTACGACCGGGAGAACTCGGCGGTGCGCCAGGCGTGGGACGTCGCGGTGCAGGCCGGGCAGGAGGGTGTCACCGCACGGGCGTTCACCGACACGGAGAAGAACTCGGCGCTGTCCGCCGGGCGGCTCGCGTCCAACATCGAGGCCGCCTGGTGGGGGCCGCAGCTCCAGGGCGCCGCGCCGGACACCAAGGGGCTGTGGGGTGTCGCCCACCAGCCCGGCCTGGCCGGCAACAACGGCGGGTCGTTCCTGGCCGTGCCGAAGACGGCCAAGGACCCGGAGGCGGCGTTCGCGCTGCTTGCCTGGCTGACGTCGCCGGAGCACCAGGTGACGAGCTACGAGGAGGCCCAGCTGTTCCCGTCCACGCCCGACTCGTTCGTGGCGATCGACCCGGACCGTCCCGACGAGTTCTGCGGCGGCCAGCCGATCACGCAGGCGTTCGTCCGCGCGGCGGAGGAGGTGCCGACCACGTTCATCAGCCCGTACGAGAACCTGATCATCGACGGCATCAACCTCGAGCTGACCAACGTCGAGACTCAGAACAAGGACCCGGAACGTGCCTGGGACGACGCCATGGCGCGCGCCGACCGGCTGCTGCAGAAGAAGGGGTTGATCTGATGGCGACGACGACGGCGCCGCCCGTCTCCGGATCGAGCGCGCTCGCCACGCCGACCGGCCCGGCCAAGAAGCCGCGGGGACTCCGGCGGTACTGGCCGCAGTACCTCGCGATCTCGCCCTTCTACCTGCTGTTCCTCGTGTTCGGCCTCGTCCCGATCGTCTTCTCCCTGTTCATCTCGTTCCACGACTGGGACGGCGTCGGGGAGATGAAGTATGTCGGCCTGCAGCAGTACACGTTCCTGATCAGCGACCCGCGGTTCTGGAACTCGGTCGCGAACACCTTCATCATCTGGTTCCTCTCCACGGTGCCGATGATCTTCCTCGCGCTCCTCCTGGCGTTCTTCCTGCACCAGAACATCCGGTTCAAGGGCTTCTACCGCGTCGCGTACTTCCTGCCCAACGTCACGTCGATGGTCGCGATGGCGATCGTCTTCGGGTCGGTGTTCTCCGACTCGTTCGGCCTCGTCAACTCGGCCCTCACGGCGCTGCACCTGGATGCGATCCCGTGGCTGAGCTCCGACTGGGGCATCAAGGTGACGATCGCCGTCATGGTGATCTGGCGGTTCACGGGCTACAACGCGATCATCTTCCTCGCCGGCCTGCAGGCCATCTCGAGCGACCTCTACGACGCCGCGAAGGTCGACGGCGCGGGCACGTGGCGCACGTTCAGCCGGATCACGGTGCCGCTGCTGCGCCCGGTGATCCTCTTCGTGGTGATCACCTCGACCATCGGCGGGCTCGGGCTCTTCACCGAGCCGCAGGTGCTGCTCGGCGACACCGGCGGGCCCAACGAGGCGGGCATGACCATCGTGCTCTACCAGTACAACCAGGCGTTCACGCAGTTCGACTTCGGGTACGGCTCGGCCCTCGGCTGGGCACTGTTCGTCATCGCCGCCATCTTCTCGATCATCAACTGGCGGCTGGTCAGCGAGCGCGACACGCGCGGATGGAGGAAGCACCGTGCCCAGCACTGACACCCGCACCGCCACCAGCACCGACACCAGGCCCGACACCCCCGCCGCCGACACGACGACGGGGGCCCGGTCGGCCCGGCCGCTCGCGCCTCGGGCGCAGCGCGTGGTGCGGTCGACCGTGACCCACCTCGTGCTCGTCATCGGCGTGCTGCTGTCGATCTTCCCGTTCTACTGGCTCGTCGCGATGTCGACGAACACGACGGCGGACATCTTCGGCTACCCGCCCAAGCTCACCTTTGGTCCCGAGCTGTGGACGAACATCCAGAACGTGTTCGCGAACATCGACCTGCTCAGCGCCCTCGGCAACACCCTCATCGTGTCGCTCTCCTGCGCGGCGCTGGTGATGTTCTTCTGCTCGCTCGCCGCGTTCACGTTCGCCAAGTACCAGTTCCCGTTCAAGAACGTGCTGTTCGCCCTGCTGCTGGTGACGTTCCTGGTCCCGGCCCAGCTGTCGCTCGTGCCGAACTTCGTGATCATGGCGAACCTCGGCTGGATCGGCACGCTCCAGGCGCTGATCGTGCCGGGCGCCGTGAGCGCCTTCGGCATCTTCCTGCTGCGGCAGCTCGCGGACGGGGCGATCCCGGACGAGCTCCTCGAGTCGGCGCGGATCGACGGTGCGGGGTTCTTCCGCACGTACTTCGCGATCGCCGTGCCGATGCTGCGCGGTGGGCTCGCGTTCCTCGGCATCTTCACCTTCATCGGGGCGTGGAACGACTACGTGTGGCCCCTGGTCGTGTTGATCAACCCGGGCCGGCAGACGCTGCAGGTGGCGCTGTCGCAGCTCAACTCGATCTACAACACCGACTACGGGATGGTCATGGCCGGTGCGCTGATGAGCGTCGTACCACTGATCGGGGTGTTCCTGATCGGGTCGCGACACTTCATCGCCAACATCGCGGCCGGGGCCGTCAAGGGGTGAGCTGACCCGGGGAGCGGGCGGATCGGGGTGGGGTACCCCCAGGAGCCGGCCTCTGTTTCGAGGGAGCTTGTGGAGCACTCGCCCCGCTGCCGTCCCCGAACCCGGCGCGCGCGTGTCTTGCGCGCCGGGTTCGATTCACTCATGGCCTGGCGGACGGGTGCTGGACGACGGGAGCAGCATGGGCAACCTCGTCAGCACCGGTGGCGCAGGAGCGTGAGTGGGCCGACATCCTTGCGGTGAACGTCGACGGCACGCGAGCCGTGTGCGAGGCGGCGCGCCGGGCAGGGATGGGGCGGTTGCTCCTGGCGGTCTCCGTGCACGCAGCAGGGTTCTTGCCGACGGAATCGCCGATCGTGGGGATGCCTGCGCCGCGACCCGACACCTACTACGGGGTGGGGAAGGCTGCGCTGGACGAGGTCGGCGCGTCCTCCAGGCCCGATCGCGCCTCGGTCGCCGAGCTGGGGGAGGGCGAAGAAACGACCCATCGAAAGGCTCAGAGCACACCCGCGCCTGCTTCGACGCGACAAACCAGCAGTTCACCACACCTACCCCCGACGACTTTGCCGGGGCCCGCATCGAGTGGCAGCTGCGACGGCCTCGGAGTCTCCGGCTCAGGTGGACAGGGTCTCCTCAAGGAACTTGATGACCTCCGGCAGCACGCCCGCTGCTTCGTGGGCGACGGCCGGCACGATGTCGAGCCTCACGTTCAGCCCTCGGGCCTCGAGGGTTGACGCCAGGAACGCCGCACGATCGCGGCGACCGGCACCCGCGCGCGCCTCGCGGGGGTCGGAGGCGACAGCGGCCAACAGCTCGCTCGAATCGTCGAGGCCCCCGACCACGACCTGGAGGTCGACGGCGCGCAACGCGTCCAGATCCACCGGCCGTCCGAAGACGAGCGGCGCGTCGCCGATTCCGTGCGGCCACGGCTCGTCGTCCAGCAGTGTGACGCGCCCGGGTGCGCCGATGGATGCCGCCCGCACCCGATCTGCGTGCAGGAGCGTGAATCGCAGCGCGAACTGGCCACCGCCCGAGTACCCGGACACCACGACGCGCGCGGTGTCGAGACTCCACCTCTCGGCCGCCTCGTCGATCATGGCCAGCAGAACCTGGTCGTAGCGCACGCCGCCTGCGGCGACCTCCTTGTAGTCGTTCAGCTCGTTCGGGCCGCCGAGGCCCGCGGGGAACAGCGGGGCGAGCACGGCCACACCGGCGCGCTCCGCGAACTCCGCGAGGGAGTCGCGTGTGCTCTCTGCCGTCCGATGAGTGCCGTGCACGGCGACGACCAGCGGCATCGGGTGGGGTAGACCCGGGTATCCGACAGGGACATAGAGAGAGTAGGAGAACCGTGGGTCGGACCCGAGGGCGAAGAACGGGGTCGCTCCGAGCATGAACTGCAGTGCTGGGTGCCCGTCCGGCAGGCCGTCGGCCCTGAGCCGCGCGTTCATGCGGCGTCCTCGTCGTCGCGTTCGGGAACCTCGACGTCGAGCAGGAGCGCATGCTGCTGTCCGCCATAGCAATCGACGTCGCCTGCTGAGCCCTGGATCACCGGTCGAGGCATGGAGGCCTTCACCGCGAGTGCCGCGGGATGCTCGAAGACACGCACCGTGGCCGCGTCCGCGCCGTAGAGGGACGCGAAGAGATCGGGAGTGAGGATGCCGCTTCCGACGACCCGGTCGTACGCGGCCTGGTCACCGAGCATGATGTCGAACGTCAGCGTGAACGGCCCTGCGTTCTTCGATCGGATGAGGCTGCAGAGCTCCACGAGCGCGGTCATGCGGCGGCTCCTTCCAAGGTCGGACCGATCGGACCTCGCGGCGCCTGGGCGACGATCGTCTCGAACTCGGTGCGGAACAGAGCGGATGGGTCATCGACCACGACGGTGCTGTTGAGCGTGAACTCGTACACGGCCCCTCGATCCATCTCCGGGGGCGAGAAGGGATAGGCGACGGTCGAGACCAGGCCGTCGTACTCGGGGATCGGCAGGTGCGAGAGCACGTGCGCGGCCGTGGCGCCGACGGCGTGAGCGATCTCCTGCGTGGCTGCGGTGACGGTGAGCAGCACGCCAATCTCGTGGGCGGGCTGACCGCGCAACGGCTCGCGCTCGCCGAGGACGGCGTCGTCTCCGTACAGGGTGAATCGGATGTCGACGTCAGCCGGGTCCACGTTCCCAGCAAAGAGCGCCTGGATGCGCTCGGTGAAGTACTGGTTGGCCATCGGCAGGATCTGCTTCAGTCGGGCGATCACGATGCGGTCGCGCACGCCGCCGACGGCCACGGTCTGGAAGCCGCGCAGGCGCGCGCCTTCGAGCTTGTTCGTGTAGGTGTCGGAGGCGTGGAAGCGTGCACCGCGCACCCGCACCATCGTCTCGCTGATCTGCTCGTACTCTGCCGCTGAGGTGTCCAGCACGCCGGACGGTTCGACGACGAGGAAGGGGTCGGCGTTCTCGTACAGCGTGTGGGCCGCGACGGATTGCGCGGTCAGGCGGGATCCAGGTTGCAAGGCTTCGACGTCGAAGTGGTCGTCGCGCAGGTAGACGAGCAGCCCGTCGGCCGATGGCGGCACCGCGCACGCCGCCCCGCACTCGACCGTCTTGGCGGCGTGCCAGGTGAGCCCAGCGTCCGCTCCCTGCAGGTGAGGGAGCGCGGCGAAGAGAGCAGTGTCGCTCGCGCGCCCGGCGAGAACCACGTCCGCCCCTGCGCTCAGCGCTCGTTCGATGGGTTCGGACCCCATCATCGCCACGACGTGGCTGTCGACGAGCGTGGTCGGTTCGATCGGCACGAGGGGTTCGAGGGCACGGATGCGCCCTGCGGATCGGGCGCTCTCCAGCCGTTCGGTCGGCTGATCCGAGTAGATGAGGGCGAGCCGGAGCGACAGACCCTCCGCCTCGGCGATCTCGCGCACGAGAGCGGCGACCCCGTCGACTCCGACGTCTCGACCGCTCGTGCCACACGATCCGACGACGAGGGGCACGTCGAGGCGCGCTCGACCAAGGAGCAACAGCCGCAGGTCACGCCGCACGGCGGCGTCAGAGAGCTTCGGCACCCCGGACCCGAGAGCTGACGGCCCGCTGTCGGTGGATCCGGCATCGCAGGCGATCACATGCGGCCGGCGGGCGAGGCCGGCCTCGAGCGATTCTTCGGTGAAGCCTCCGCCGAGGACTCCGGTGGGTGCGAGAACGCGGATCTCCAAGTTCAGCTCTCCTTTCGGGGCGTGCCGGCATCATCCGCCGGCCGGGTGTCGACGTCGTCGAACTGTCGTGGGTTGATCTCGCGGCGCACGCCGAGGAGGCAGAGGAACGCGACGGCGACGAGGATCGTGGCGTGCAGGAACAGGAAGCGCCAGGACGTCAGGTCGACCATCACACCGATGATGGCCGGGCCGAGCGAGGCCCCGAGAGCGGTCGCGATCGCGTAGAGGCCGGTATAGGTGCCGACGACGGTGGCACTGGGGGCGAGGTTCCACATGATGACGACGCCGTTGATCGAGAACGCGGCGTAGCCGATGGATGCGATGATCACTCCCACCATCGTGACGGGCACGGTCGGCACCGTGAATGCGAGCATGCAGCCGAGAGCGAAGACGATCGTTCCTATTCCCGTGACCTTGCGGCGACCGAACCGGTCGCTCCAGAGCGCGATCGGCACAGCCACGACGATGAAGGCGAGGCCGGCGGGCAGGGCGAGCGATCCGGCCTGACCTCGCGTCAGGCTGAGCACGTCCATGGCGTAGGGGGTCAGCTGGGATCGCATGGCGGCCCAGGTTCCCGCTGTGGCGAAGATCGTCACGAGCATCATCACCCGGCTGCGATCGCGCATCAGGTCGCCGATGACCGCGCGGAAGGTCCACGGGGTCGAGGCGATCTCGGCGTCATCCTCGGCGATCGCCCGCTGATAGCCGGGAGAGCTCGTCTCCTTGATCGTCAGCGCGACGATGATGGTGGCGCACACCATCATCAAGGCCGGGATCGCGAACGCGAGCTGCACACTGCGGTCGACGATGAGCAAGCTGATCAGCGACGACACGACGATGGTGATGCTCGTCGCGACCTTCGCGATGGCGTTCGCAGTGCTGCGCTTGCCTGCCGGCTGGAAGTCGGGCGTGAGCGAGTCGACGGCGGACTTGAACGAGTTGGCGGTCAGGCCGAACAGGAACAAGCAGATGATGAGTGACCCGAACGAGCTGGTGAACGGGATCAGCACGAAGAAGACGGCTGCGATCGGGGCACCGATCACCAGGTAGGGGACGCGACGGCCCCAACGGCTGCGCGTGCGGTCGGACAGATGCCCGATGAGTGGTTGCAGGACGATGCCCAGCACGTTGTCGAGCCCCATCAGCAGGCCGATGAGGGCCGCGCTGGTGGTGTATTGGGCGATGCTCGCCGGAACCTGCGCGTCGTAGAAGTTCCAGACCGACTCCTGCGCGAACACGGCGAGAGCGACGAGCATCGCTGCCCGAAGGTTCAGCCTGCCGCGGTCGGTCACGGGGTGCTTGCCGCTGGTCGGGATCGTTGCTGCGCTCACCAGACTCCTTCGTCTGTCGCTATTTGCTATAGCAACGCACGATACGGCACGCCCGCGCTGGCGACAACCAGGGTCAGACGACGCGCCGGATGTCTCGGTGGGAGCGTTCGCCGTGCCGGAGCGCGATCTCGGCGGCGGCGTCCTCGTCCCCGGCGGCGATCACGTCCAGGAGCGCCTGGTGATCGCCGTAGCGCTCGCGGATGCCGACCGCCGACACGCGAGTCAGCGTCCGCGTCGCCTCCGCACGCTCTGCCGGGCTGAAGGCGCGCGACTGTTCAAGCAGCCGCGCCAGCACCGGGTTGCCGGCGATCACCTCGATCTCGTCGTGGAATCGGCGGATGCCGTCGAAGGCCCGTCGCGCAGCGCGCTCATCGAGCTGTTCTTGGCTGCCGAGCTGCGTGAGCAACAGCTCGGCGTCGGCTTCCGCCGAGGCGAGCAACGCGGTCAGCCTCTCGATGTCCGTACTCGTTGCCTTACGTGCCGCAAACCGCGCCGTGAGGGCCTGCAGCGTCACCTCGATCTCATCGATCTCCTCGAGGGACTCGTCCGTGAACTCTGCAACACGCATGGTGCGTAGCCCGACCCGCTCGATCTGGCGATCCTGCACGAGGCGCGCAATCGCTTCCCGAACCGGCGTCGGGCTGACACCGAGCATCTCGGCCAGTCCGCGCTCGGTGACCTTGGCCCCGCGCGGGAGCTCGCCGTTCGAGATCGCCGCCCGGATCGACGCGTACGCCTGGTCGCTGAGCGTCGTCGACGTGAGGCTGGAGAGAGCGGGACGCACCATGGGTGCGAGCCTACTGCGGCGCGTCTCACGGCAGGCCAGAGCATCGTCGTCGGCCTCGCGTGCCGCACGGGCCTCGGCCTCGGCGACCCACGTGCAGGACGACGAGCGTGCGGCCTCGACGACCTGGCGCAACCGCTTCACCTCGACGCCCGTGCTGGTGGTCGGGGGCGCGGTGGTGAGAACACCTCTCATGGCCACGCCCTTGGTGGTCAGCTCGTCTGCGATGTCGCGTGCGTCCCAGGAGGGGGCCCGCGGATGTGGAAGCGCTTGTCCACTTCTCGTAGCATCGCGGAATGGGCGATCTCCGGCGGGACGCGCAGCTCAACCGGGAGCGCATACTCGCGGCCGCTCGTGTGCTGTTCGCCGAGCGGGACCTGCAGGTGCCGACCTCCGAGATCGCCCAGCGTGCTGGTGTCGGTGCGGCGACGATCTATCGCCGCTTTCCGACTCGCGATGCGCTTGTCGCGGCGGTCTTCACGACGCGGGTGGACGAGTGCGTGTCCCGCATCCTCGAGGCTTCTCGCGATCCGGACCCGTGGCGCGGCTTCAGCGCCGCGATCCAGGCGCTGTGCACCGTGGACGCCGATGGTCGTGACCTCACACGCGACTTCCTCTCCGCAGTACCGGGCGGTGCGTCCGAGTTCGACGACCAGCGTCGTGTCGCCGAACAGGCCTTCGCCGATCTCGTCCGTCGGGCGAAGGAGGCCGGAGCGCTCCGCGCCGAGTTCGGTCGTGACGACCTGACGCTCGTGCTCGCCGCCAATGCCGGCCTGGTCCAGGGTGACGTCGCCGCGCGTCGGGCGGCGTCGAAGAAGCTCGCCGACTATCTCGTGGCGGGCTTCCGCAACCCGGCGACCTCCTGACCGCCCGTCGGCACGGGCGCAGATCCGGCGGGCGGCTCACGCTTCGACGGACGGCTTCGCGATCTCGATGACGTGCTTGCCGATCACGCCGCCGGCCTCGAGCGACCGGTGAGCCTCGGCGATCCGGTCCAGCGGGTACACCTCGTTCACGATCGGTCGCAGCACGCCCTGGTCTGCGAGCCTCGCCACGTCGGTCAGCAGCTGAGGGTCGGGATCGCCACGGAAGATCCGCACGCGTCGCGGCCCGTGGATCGTCGAGCCCAGCACATAGGCCAGGCTCGCGAGGCGTCGGTTCATGTCGATCGTGATGGCCACCATCCGTCCGCCAGGGCTCAGCAACCGGCGTTGACCGCGAAAGTCCGACCCTGCGGTGTCGACGATGACGTCGAACCGGCCGAGCGCTGACAACGGGGTGCTGCGATAGTCGATCGCGTCGTCTGCACCGAGGCTGCGCGCGGTGCTGAGCGCCTCGGCACGCGCGAGGGCGGTCACGTGCGCGCCATAGAGCTTGCCGACCTGCACCGCGAAGCTGCCCACGCCCCCCGTCGCGCCTCGCACGAGCAGGCGTTCGCCAGGCTTGATCGCGGCCTTGTCGCGCAACGCCGTGACGGCGGTGGTGGCACCCGCCGGGATGGTCACCGCCTGCAGCGCGGTCAGGGTGGACGGGGCCGGTGACAGTCGACTGCGTCGTACCGCGAAGTACTCGGCCGCCGTGCCGGGGGGCGTCTCGCTGATCGCCCAGACCATCTGGCCGACCTCGACATCGTCGACGTCGGCGGCCACCTCGACGACCTCCCCCACCAGATCGATGCCGGTCCGCATCGGGAACTTTTTCCCCAGCACCGCGCTCAGCCGCCCCGCGCGCCCTTGGACCTCACCGCCGTTGAGGCTCGTCGCCAGCACGCGCACCAGCACCTCACCGGCTGCCGGACGGGGCATCGGCACCTTCGCGATGCGCAGCACCTCCGGGGGTCCGTACCGGTCGAACACCGCCGCTCGCATCTCCGTCACGACGTCTCCCTTCTCGCACGACGTTCTCGTTTCGCGGCGACCCTACGAGTGGTCGCTCGGCACCTCGCCGACAACGCGTAGAAGTGGGAGAGCGAGCATCGACGCACTCGCAGAACGCCGCTGTTCGCCCCCGCATGCGAGATTCCCGTATGCCGTCGAGCCACGCGGCCGGCCGCGTGAGATGACAGCCGCGGTGAGAGATCGTCCTTGCGCGACTCTCCTCGCCGCGGCTCCGACTTCGCCAGCCTGAGCTGCCAGCAGCAGCGACGAGCCACCCGGCGTGGGGTTTCATCTGCTCACTCGCGGCAGCCACCCGCTGACGGTGCCGAGCCGTGCAACCTGGTCGCTGCGCCGAGCTCGGCTCGCACCATGAGAGGGCGGCATCCGCCGCACCCTGAGACCACGACACTCCTGTCGGTGTCTCGCAGTCCCGCTCAGCGGGGGCGCGCTCGATTCCCCCATGGTTCCCGCACAGCCTCACGGCTCATGGAGAAACCGCAGGTGGATGAGGGTTTGGACAGTTCAACGTCTGGCCGAAATCCCAGATCTGTCGGGTTAACGAAGGTCTCGTCCTGCGCCGGGGCGAGACCTTCGTGCTTGTCCGCGCCTGCGGCGACTCGATTCGATCCCGCCATCATCGGGCTCGAGCAGCGCCACGACCGCAGGCCGCGGCGAGCTGCTGGTCTACTTCCTTGTCCTTCTCGGGGTCCGTGGGGTTGGGCGGGTCCGGGCAGCAGTGCTCGCCCAGATCTCCGATGCCGGGGCTCGTCGAGGCTCAGGAACCCGGAGCTGTCAGGCTGCAGCTGTCGCTGGTTGCGCGCGCGTCACCATGGCGCCAGCTCGAACTGTCACCTGTCCGAGCAGCAGCCGCTGCGGCGTCGTCGAAGGAGCGCGTCGTGCGGAAAGTGGCTGGCCCGGCGTGTTCGACGTCGTCGAGGACGACCGTCATCGACGGGGGACCTCGACGTCCACCGAACCTTCGGAGGTGGCGCGGACCGTCAGCTCGCCGTGCCGGGTCGGGACGGTCGCAGAGGCCCAGTCCAGGTCACCCAGCCGAGGGTTGATGCGCACCCTGTCCCAGCTGTCGGCGAGGACCTCGATGCCCAGGACGGTGCTCGGCAGCAGAAAGGCCGGTCCCGCAGACCAGGCGTGGCACAGGCTCGCAGGACGAGGTTCATGGACTGCCGTGTGACGAACGCTCCACGCGCGAGCTCGGCGTTGGAGAGCCCCGGCCTCTGGTGCAGCAGCTCGAGGCAGGCGTGCTGCGGAACGGTGAGGCCCAGGGGGCGCAGTACCGCGTCCATCGCTCCGCGCAGTACCGCGGCAGCCTCCTTGAGCAGGTAGCCGATCGACTCCTCCAGGGGGCCGATGACGGGGGGTTGACATTCAATGGCTGTGGAAGCGGCCGAAGGAGGTGCACGATGGCGCAGCTGGGCATCGAGCGGGTGGTGCGGGGCCCGTGGTCCCTCGCGACGAGCAGGGAGTTCTGGGAAGGTTTCGCACCAGCGGCGCTACCTGATGCGGACGCTCCGGGCGCCTCGCTGAGGACGGTGTTCCGGGTCGATACCGACTGGTCCAGCGCGAGCGCCGTCGTGCGACAAGACGGTGCGCAGGCGACGATCACCGTGCGCGGGGACGGCGACCTCGACGCCGCGGCCGACCAGGTGGCACGTTTCCTGGCGCTCGACGTCGACGCCACGGGGTGGCCCGAGATCGGCACGCGCGACCCGGTGATCGGCGCCGCCCAGGCGGCGCTGCCGGGCTTGCGGCCGTGCGGCTTCCACTCCCCGTACGAGGCTGCCGCGTGGTCGGTGCTGTCGCAGCGGGTCCGCATCGTGCAGGCCGCCCGCACTCGGCGCGAGCTGATCGACCGGCATGGTGACGATGGCGCGTTCCCGGCACCGGCTGTTCTCGCGGCGCTCGACCTCGATCTCCCTGGCCGCAAGGCCGAGTACCTTCACGCCGTGGCCGAGGCCGCCCTCGAGGGACGGCTCGCGGGCGCCGTGCTGCGCGCGATGGACCCCCGCGAGGCTCTGACCTCGGTCCAGGACATCACGGGCGTCGGCCCGTTCGCCGCCGAGCTCATCGTGCTGCGTGGAGCCAACGTGCCCGACGCCTTGCCGGCGCGGGAGCGGCGGCTCGACGCCGAGGTCGAGGCGCTCTACGGGCCCGGCGCGTCGGTCGCCGAGGTGGGCGAAGGCTGGCGGCCGTTCCGGACGTGGGCCGCCGTCCTCCTTCGCGCGCAGCGGGAGAACCGCTTGCACGAGATCGCCGGCCGTCGGTGAGGCGCGTCGCTGCGGCAGGCGGTGGCGGCCGGCTGACGACAACCGCGAGGCCGACAGCGCGCGGGTCGTCGACCGATCGCGGTCGCGCCGCTCGGTGCCCGGCTGAGGAACTCCTGTCCCACCGCTGACGGCGGCCGACGTAGCGCTTGCTCGGCTGCTGCGATCCTGCGGATCTCCTGATCGACGGAGCGTCCGCGGCGGCCGCGGAGCGGAAGGCCCCGCCCTCTCGGAGGACGGGGCCTTCGTCGTGCCCGAGGGTCGTCGCTGCGTCCCCACGGTGCTCGTCGTGGCGAGGTGCTCAGACGGCGACGGGTTCGCCGTCCGCCACGTCCTGGTCCTGGACCTGGTGGGCGGCGGGTGCCGGGAGCTCGGCCCGCTGGCGAGGGATGAGCAGGACGACGAGCGCGCCGACGGCGGCTGCCGCCGCGCCGATGACGAAGCAGAGCTGGAAGGCGCCCTCGGTGGGGATCGCGGGGGTTCCCGGCGCGAGGGTGGTGGTCTGGCTGGTGAGGACGATCGCCATGACGGCGCCGGCGACGGTGGTGCCCATGGAGCGCATGAGGCTGTTGAGGCCGACGCTCGCGGCGGACTCGGTGGGCGGGACGTTGCTGAGGATGAGCGTGGGCATGGCGGCGTAGCCGATGCCGACACCGGCGGAGGCGACGCAGGACGCCAGCATGAGCTGCCAGGGGGCGTCCATGAGGAACACGGCGACGACGTAGCCGAGGGCGAGCACGCCGCCGCCGACGGCGAGGGTGACGCGTCCGCCGAGACGGGTCAGCATGCGCGAGGACACCGGGGTGAAGAGCATCATCATCAGGCCCGCGGGAGCCATCCACAGGCCGGCCTCGAGGATGGTCTGACCCAGCCCGTAGCCGGTGGCCTCGGGCATCTGGAGCAGCTGCGGCACGACGATGGACTGCGCCATCATCCCGAAGCCGATGAGGAGCGCGGCGAGGTTGGTGAACAGCACGGGCTTGCGGGCGGTGGTGCGCAGGTCGACCAGGGGGTCGGCGTGGCGCAGCTCGTACCAGCCCCACACCAGCAGGACGACGACGCCGCCGACGATCAGGCCCAGGGTGCTCGCGGCGTCCCAGCCCCAGTCGTTGCCCTTCGAGACGCCGACGAGGAGGGCGACGAGCCCTGCTGCGAGGCCGAGCGCGCCGACGACGTCGAGGCGGCCGGGGTGCGCGTCGTGCACGTGCGGGACGACGGCCAAGGTGCTGACGGTCATGACGGCGGCCAGCGCGGCCGAGACCCAGAACAGGACGTGCCAGTCGAAGTCCTGCGCGATCCAGGCGGCCAGCGGCAGGCCGAGCGCACCGCCGACGCCGAGGGTGGCGCTGATGCCGGCGACGGCGGTGTTGCGCAGGTGCGCGGGTGCCGTCTCCCGGACCATGCTGATGGCGACCGGGATGTAGCCCATCGCGATGCCCTGCAGCACCCGGCCCGCGATCATGGGGCCGACGGAGTCGGAGACCGCGCACACGAACGATCCGATCACGAGGACCGCGGCCGAGACGGCGAGGACCGGCTTCTTGCCGTACAGGTCGGCCAGGCGCCCCGCCACGGGCATGGCGACACCGCCTCCGAGCAGGGTCGCCGTCACGACCCAGGACGTGTTCGCGGCGGACGTGCCGAGGAGCTGGGGGAGCTCGCTCTGGATCGGGATGACCAAGGACTGCATGAGTGCGGCGCACAGGCTGCTGAAGCCGAGGACGACGATGACGGCCACCGCGCCGGCGGACGACCGTGACGCCGGTGCGGCGTCAGGGGAGGGGGACTTCATGGCACTCCTCGCGGGATGTGTAAGATACATAGCAACTTGTGTATGGTACCTACATATCTGGTCGAGTCAACTCTGGAGGACCGATGCCGTCTGGGACACTGTCGTCCGTGACGCCTGCTCCCGATCACCGCCCGCTCGGCGACGACCGCCGGGCCGCGGGCCTGCTGGTCCAGCTCGAGGTGCACCGCCGCATGGCCGAGCACCGCAGCTCCCTCGGCGTCGCCGACGGTCGGCTGCTGTGGTTGCTCTCCGACGGCCGGCCCCGGACCCTGCGGGAGATCGGCGACGCGCTGCGACTCGAGCAGTCCACCGTGAACCGTCAGGTCAACGGCGCGCTCGCCGCGGGCCTGCTGCGACGGATCGCCGAGCCGGGCCGGTCTGCCCGGCTCGTCGAGCCCACCGACGAGGGGCTCACCGCCTACGAGTCGGCCACAGCGACCGCCCTCGGCGAGTTCGAGGCCGGGCTCGCCGCCCTCGGGGCCGAGGCCGGCACCTTCCTCGACCTGCTCGACCGGTTCGTCGACGCCTACGGCGACGCGGTACGGAGGTAGCACGGTGTGCCTGCTCGACGCCACGCTCAGGACGGGGCGCTGATCGTCCGTCGCCACCTGGCTGACAGGCGCTCGTGAGCTGCCGCGAGGCGAGGCTCAACCCTCCGGCGGGCTGGTGGTGAACAGTCCTCGGTGGAGCATCGTCCGGACGCGGCGCGGGTTATGTCCGGCTGACGCGTCGCCGACACCGTGCGTCGTCGCGGCGCGCGCCGCCATGGCCATGGGCAGCGCGAGCAGGACGTCCTGGGTCGTGACCGACGGCTGGGTGAGCCCCTCGTCGCGCGCGCGTGCGACGAGCGGGTCGAGCGCTTCCGCGGTCCGTCGCGCAAGGTCCCCGACCTCCGAGGTGTCGCGCTGCCCGACCACCCGGGACAACCAGGGGGCGTCGAGCTGTACGTCGAGCAGGTGGTGGAACAGCGCGATGGCGCCGTCGTCCCTGCCGGCGAGCTTCGCAGCGCGAGCCTCGATCTCCCGGACGTTCTCCTCGAGCACGGCCGAGACCAGGGCTGCGCGGCTGGCGAAGTGGCGGTGCAGGGTGGTGCGGCTGACGCCGGCCGTGTCGGCGATCGTCTCGAGCGGTGCGTCCGGCCCCTGCTCGGTGAACACCCGTCGCGCGGCGATCACGAGGCGCTCGCGGTTGCGGGCAGCGTCGCGTCTGGTGGGGACGGGCATACGCCGAGGGTAGCGACCGGTGCGGACGCGCGGCGGTGGGCACTGGGAAACGTACGGCGATGTACGGTTGTGGTTGCCCGAGGCGCCGTTGTGGTGGCCCGGGCTACGTCTCTGATGCCCTGTGCCGCCCACGGAAGGTGCCCTCGTGACCCACACGACGCTCGCGCACGTCGTCGACCCCGCCAACCTCGGCTTCGACCCCGACGCCCTGCGAGAGAAGTACCGTCGCGAGCGCGACCGGCGCGTGCGGCCCGACGGGAACCGGCAGTACCGGCGGGCGGCGGGGGAGTTCGGGTACTACGCGAAGGACCCGTACACCGAGCGGGTCGAGCGTGAGCCGTTGACCGACCGTGTCGAGGTGCTGGTCGTGGGCGGTGGGTTCGGCGGTCTGGTCACCGGTGCCCGGCTGCGCGAGGCCGGGTTCGAGTCCGTGCGGATGATGGACGAGGCGGGCGACTTCGGCGGCACGTGGTACTGGAACCGGTACCCGGGCATCCACTGCGACATCGAGTCGTACGTGTACATGCCGCTGCTGGAGGAGACGGGGTACGTCCCGTCGATGCGGTACGCGCCCGGGGAGGAGATCCGCCGGCACGCGGTGCGGATCGCCGAGCACTACGGCCTGTACCGCGACGCCGTCTTCCAGACGCGGGTCACCGAGCTCACCTGGGACGAGGACGCGGAGGAGTGGTTGGTGCGCACCGACCGCGGGGACGCGATGCGTGCGCGGTACGTGATCGTGTCCTCGGGCACCCTCACGCAGCCGAAGCTCCCCGGCATCCCGGGGATCGAGGACTTCCGCGGGCACACGTTCCACACCAGCCGCTGGGACTACGGCTACACCGGTGGGACCGCGGACGGCGGGATGACGGGACTGGCGGACAAGCGCGTGGCCGTGGTCGGCACCGGCGCCACGGGCCTGCAGGTGATCCCGCACGTGGCTCGCGACGCGGCGCACCTGTACGTCATGCAGCGCACGCCGTCGTCCGTGGACGTGCGGGACAATCGGCCCACCGACCCCGACTGGGTCGCGTCCCTGCGGCCGGGGTGGCAGCGCGAGCGCATGGAGAACTTCCTCGCGATCCTGTCCGGTGAGCCCGTGGACGATGACCTCACGCAGGACGGCTGGACCTCCACCGCGCGGCTGCAGCGCCAGATGCTCACGGGCGCGGTCGACACGTCGCTCGACCCGGCCGAGCGGGAGCGGCTGGACGAGCTCGCCGACTTCGCCAAGATGAACCAGGTCCGAGACCGTATCGACGGCATCGTCCAGGACCCGGCGACCGCCGAGGTGCTCAAGCCCTGGTACCGGTACATGTGCAAGCGCCCGGGGTTCTCCGACCTGTACCTGCAGTCCTTCAACCGTGAGAACGTCACCCTCGTGGACACCGCCGACCACGGCGGCATCACCCGGATGACCGCGACCGGCGTCGTGGTGGGGGAGGCGGAGTACGAGGTCGACTGCGTGATCTTCGCGACCGGGTTCGAGGTCGGGGTCTCCGGCGTCGTCTCGGGCACGATGCCGGTGCACGGGCGCGGCGGGACCACGCTGCTGGAGGCCTGGGGGCGCGGGCCGCGCACCCTGCACGGCTTCTCCTCCCACGGGTTCCCGAACCTGTTCCATCTCGGGTCGATGCAGAACGCCAACTCGGTGAACTTCGTGCACATCCTGTCCGAGCAGGCCGGCCACATCGCCGCCGTCCTCGCCCGGGCGGCCAAGACCGGCGCCCGGTACGTCGAGCCCACCGCCGAGGCGGAGCAGGCGTGGTGCGACACGATCCTCGACGTCGCCGTCGACAACTCGGCCTTCCTGGCCGAGTGCACCCCCGGGTACTACAACGGGGAGGGCACGCGGCGGGCCGCCCCGACCTCCTACAGCCCGGGTCCTGTGGCCTTCCACCGGCTGCTCGCCGAGTGGCGCGAGGGCGACATGAGCGACGTCCTCGTCGGTGCTTCCGAGGCCGCTCGGACAGAGGTGGGGGCGGCCACCGCCGCACCCTGAGGCAGCGACACTCGCGTCGAGGTCTCGCGGTCTCGCTCGGCGCGGGGAGCGGGCCTGGTTCCCGGCGGAAGACCTGTGGCGGTTGCGAGCCCGCGGTCACGCGGGCCAGGGTGTGCGTGTCGGTGGAGCAGGCCGCCGTCGCTCTGGGGCGAGGAGACGGCATGCTGGCCAACGACCGACGAGGACGGGTCACCGAGGTCGCCGACCGGGTGCACAGGATCGAGCACGCGTTCGTCAACGTCTACCTCGTGACGGGTGACGACGGCCGCGTCCTCCTCGTGGACACCGGGCTCCCCGCCGCGTGGAACGTGCTCGGGAGGGCGTTGCGCGAGCTGGGACGCACCCCGGCGGACGTCGCGGCCGTGGTGCTGACGCACGCCCACTTCGACCACACCGGGACGGCGGCGCGCGCACAGGCGGTGCTCGGCGTCCCCGTCTGGCTGCACCAGGAGGACCATGCGGTAGCGGCCCACCCGTACCGGTACGCCCACGAGAACGCCCGGGCCTGGTACCCGCTGCGGCATCCCCGGTCCTTGCCGGTGCTGACGTCCATGGTCGCCGCCGGGGCTCTCCGCGTCCCCGGGGCCCGGGGCCTGCGGCACGCCGAGCCGGACGCGGTGCTGCCGGTGCCCGGGGTGCCGCGCGTGGTCTTCAGTCCGGGCCACACCGCCGGGCACTGCGCGCTCCACCTGCCGGACCGCGGGGTCCTCCTCACCGGCGATGCGCTCGTCACCCTCGACCCGTACACCGGGGAGCGAGGGCCGCAGATCGTCGCCGGCGCCGCCACGGCCGACAGCGTGACGGCTCTGAGCTCGCTCGACGCGCTCGTCGCCACAGGCGCGCGGACCCTCCTGCCCGGCCACGGCGAGCCGTGGCACGGACCTGTGGCCGAGGCGGTCGCCAGGGCGCGGGCCACGGGCGCCCACTGACGCGGCCGTCGTGCCGCGACCGCCTCCCGCGAAGGGGGCGGCGTCCGGCACCTCGCGCAGCGCGCGCTCGACGTCGGCAGGCTCCGGCCGGCGAGCACCAGGATCAGGCCCGGAGCCCGCTGATCATGACGTCGAGCAGCAGCACACGGTCGCGCCCGTCTCCCAGGCGCACGGCGTACTCCACCCCGCACACGAGCCGCTGGATCTGCTCGACGGAGATCTCCGCGCGGACCCGGTGCTCGCGGACGGCGGCCTCCAGGGCCACCCCCGCCGAACGGAGGAACTGCTCGCGCAGTGCGCGGGCCTCGTCCGAGACGTCTGCGGCGATCAACAGCTCCCGCAGGCCGTCGCGCGTGAGCAGCAGCTCGGCGTCGTGCCTGACCAGGTCGAGGAAGGACGCGCCGGGGGACGGCGACTCCGCCACGCGGCGCGCGGTCTCCGCCAGCTCCTCCAGGGCGTCGAGGTGGAGGGCCTCGAGCAGCGAGGCCACCGTCGGGAAGTGGCGGTAGACGGTCCCGACGCCGAGGCCGGTGTCGCGGGCGAGGTCGTTGAGGCGGATCGTGCCGGGCGGCACTCCTCGCGCAGCCTCGAGTATCCGGGCGCGGGATCGGGCGGCGTCGGCTCTCAGTGCGGCCATGCGCTCAGCCTAGCGGAAACGGATGGAGCATCCGGTTGGAGTACTCTCAGCGGATAACTCATCCGGATAGGAGCTCCACATGAACTGGGACCCGCACCAGCTGCCCGACCTGCGCGGCCGCGTCTACGCGGTCACCGGGGCGACCGGAGGCATCGGGTACTTCGCCGCCGAACAGCTCGCCGTCGCCGGCGCCGAGGTCGTGCTGGCCTCCCGGTCGGCAGCGAAGCTGCAGCAGGCGAGCCGCGCCATCGACCAGCAGAGACCCGGGGCGGTCACCCATCACGTCCCCGTCGACCTGACCTCCCTGGCATCGGTGGCCGCGGCCGCAGACCGGCTCGCCGACCTCCCTCGGCTGGACGGGATCTTCCTGAACGGCGGACCGATGCAGCTCTCCCGGACGGCGCGGACCCACGACGGCCTGCCGCTGATGCTCGGCGCGCACACGGTGGCGAACGTCGCGCTCGTCGCCCGGCTCCTGCCGTTCCTCGCCGAGCAGGCCCGGGAGGGGGCCGGCCGCATCGTCCACGCGTCGACGGGCTTCGTGCAGCAGCTCCCGGTGCGGGTGGACGACGTCGACCGCACGCCCCGCACCGGCCTCGGGGCGTACGTCAAGGCGAAGACGGCCACCGAGGTCTACGCCTTCGAGCTCGACCGGCGCCTGCGCGCGGCCGGCCTGCCGCTCGCGTCGATCGTCACCCGCCCCGGGGTCGGCGTCGACGCGAAGACCCCCCGCCGGCCCGGCATCCGTGACGACACCGTGCCGTACCGGCGCAACCCCTTCACTCCCTGGGCGCAGGGCAAGGACGCCGCGGCGTGGTCGGGCGTCCGCGCGCTCGCGGACCCGGACGCACGAGGCGGGGAGTACTACGCGCCCGCCGACGGTGCGCGGGGGGTGCCCACCCGGATCGACCCCGACCCTGCCACCGCCGACCCGGCGCCCGAGGTCACCTCGAGGCTCTGGTCCCGGCTCGCCGAGCTGGCCGGCGGGGAGCCCGTCCTCTGACGGGCACCGGGCTCAGCCCGCGGCCGGTGCGACGCGACCGAGGAAGTCGAGGAGCACGCGGTTGAACTCCGCGGGCTGCTCGATGTTCGCGGCGTGGCCGTCGCGGGCGATGACGGCTGCCTCGCCGTGCGGGGCCAGGGCGGCGGACACCGCGGCGTGGGTGCTCGGCCAGAACTCGCTGTCGGCGCCCGCGACGAACAGCACCGGCACGCCCGTCGCGGCGACGGTCGGTCGCCAGTCCCGCCGGGCGTGGTCGTCCAGGAGGGTGAGCTCGCCCGGGGTGAGAGTCCGTTCGGCACCGCGCATCGCGCGCAGCAGGCGCACGAGCCGCATCCCGCGCCTGAGCATCGGCGTGCCCTTGCCGGTCTCGGGGATGCCCTCGGCGAAGTAGGTGTCGACGTTGCTCTCGTCGTAGCCGTAGAAGCCGTGCGTCCAGCCGTCCGTGTTGAGCATCGCCGGGGTCTGGTCCACCGAGACGACCGCCGCGACACGCTCGGCCCCGCCCTGCGCGAGGTGCGACCAGATGGTGCTGGCCCCCATCGAGCCGCCTACCAGGACGGCGTCGCGCAGGTCGAGGGCGTCGAGGACGCACGCGACGTCGAGGCCGCGGCGGTCCATGTCGACGGCGTCCGGCCGGTCGGCGGCGCCCTGGCCGCGCAGGTCGACCGCCAGGACGCGGAAGCCGGCGGCGGCCAGGGGCTCGACCTGGTACCGCCAGGACGTGGCGGCCGCCTTGAACCCGGCCAGGAGCACGACCGGTCGGCCTGCGGGGTCGCCGTGCTCGGTGAGGTCGAGCCGGACGTCGTCGTCGGCGACGAGGGTGGTCATCGGGTCATCCTTCGCTGGGCCGTCTTCCGCTGGGGAGTGGTGCGGCAGGGAACGCCTTGCCGGGGTTGAGCAGACCGCGCGGGTCGAGCGCGTCCTTGATCGCGCGGTGCATCGCCAGGGCGGTGGGGTCGAGCTCGGCCGCGGCCCCGGGGAGCTTGAGGAGACCCACGCCGTGCTCGCCCGTCACCGTGCCGCCGAGCGCGCGGCACTCGTCGACGATGCGGTCGAACGCGGCCTTGGCCCGGGCCTTCGCGTCCTCGTCGCCCTCGGGCGCGATGATCAGGGGGTGCAGGTTGCCGTCCCCGGCGTGGGCGATGTTGGCGATGACCACGTCGGCGCCTGCGGCGATCGCCTCGATGCGGGCGAGCATCGTCGGCACCGCGGAGCGAGGCACGCAGACGTCCTCCGTGAGCACGGGCCCGAGCCGCTCCAGCGCCGGGTAGGCGAGCCGGCGCGCCAGGAAGAGCCGGTCCACCTCGTCCGGGGCGAACGCGCGCTCCACGTGGGTGCCGCCCGCAGCCTCGAAGAGCCCGGCGACCTGCTGCGCCAACGCCTCGCCGGTGCCGCCGGGTTCGTCGACCTTCGCGAGCAGCAGCGCGGCCGCGCCCTCGGGCAGCGACCAGCCCTGCCAGTCGGCGACCGCACGCAGGCAGGTGCTGTCGATGAGCTCCAGCGCCGCGGGCACGATGCCGGCGGCGGACACGGCGGCGACCGCCTCCCCGGCGGCGGCGAGGGACGGGAACCAGCCCACGATCGCGCGGTCCTCCCTGCCGCCGAGAGGGCGGAGCTTGACCGTCACGTCGACGATGATCCCGAGCGTGCCCTCAGATCCCACCAGCAGACCGGTCAGGTCGTACCCGGTGACGCCCTTCGCGGTGGTGCGCCCGAGCCGGGCGACCGTGCCGTCGGCGAGGACGACCGTCATCCCGAGCACGTAGTCCCGCGTGACGCCGTACTTCACGCAGCACAGGCCGCCCGCGTTCGTGGCGACGTTGCCCCCGATCGTGCTGATCGCCTGGCTAGCGGGGTCCGGCGGGTACCAGAGCCCGTCGGCCGCCACGCGGCGGCGCAGGTCGTCGTTGAGCACGCCGGCCTCGACGACGGCGAACCGCTCCGCGGTGTCGATCCCGAGGATCCGGGTCATGCGCTCCAGGGACAGCACCACGGCGCCCGGCATCGCGTTCGCGCCGCCGGACAGCCCGGTGCCTGCGCCCCGCGGCACGACGGGAGCGGCGTGCTCGCCGGCGATGCGCACCGTGGCGACCACGTCCTCGACGCTCGTGGCGAGGACGACGGCGGCCGGGGTGGCGTAGTCCGCCCACTCGGCGTCGTCGTGGGCGTATGGACCGACGGCCGCCGCGTCGCACAGGACGGCGCCGTCGGGCAGGGCTGACTTCAGGGCCGCGGCCAGCGCGGACGTCTCGTGGTGGGTCATCTCGCCCGGATCGTATCCCTGTCCCTCCCGCTCAGGGCGACGGCACCTCGACGGTGATGTTGGCGCGCTCGGTGCCCGGAGGGTCGCCGAGGACGGCCCAGAAGTCGGTGCTGCGCATCCACGGCGGCAGCCCGGCCGGGAGGTCACGGCTCGGGATGCCGGGCAGCTCCTGCGGCGTGAAGTCGTCGCCGTAGGGGACCAGGGGCGTGACGACGTCGGGGGTCCGGACCTGGGCGTGCAGACGGCGGAGCGCGACGTTCCAGTTCTCCAGCAGGTCCTTGCGGGAGATCGGGCCGCCCGGCTTGTCGGCCGTCGGGTGCAGGGCCCGCTGGTGGGGCACGGAGACCCCCGCGCCCTCGGGCGAGTCCACGAACGTGCGCCACGCCTCGAAGGCGGGGGTGCCGAAGGTCACCACGGCCTCGATGCGCCCCGGCGCGAGCGCCGCGGCGAACCAGCGGTGGCGGTACGCCACGATCTCCGGGTCGTTCAGGTGCGGCAGCGCCATGGACTGGTTGAAGATCCCGTACAGGAACGCGTTCACCATGAGGTAGCCCGACGTGAACCCGAGCTTCTCGACGAACCCTTGGACCCGCCGGCCCGCCTGCCCGGACAGGATGCGGCGCGTGAACGCCTCCGTCTGGGCCGGGTCCTGTCCCACGACGAGGAGCCGGGCCGTCCCGTTCGCGCGGCCCCGGTAGAACACCGGCCCCCACAGCGAGCGGAAGCCGTCGGCGCCGCGGAACACGGTGTCGTCCGGGTAGGAGCGGCACAGGGTCCGGAACCGTCCGGTGGGTCCCGTGTCGAACGGGTCGGTGATCATGGCTGCTCCTCGTCCTTCGTCTCCGTGGAGGAGGGAGCGCCACGCCCCGCGACGCGGACGGCGGGCACCGGGTGAAGTCGGACCGTGCACCCGGTGAGGCGTCGCCGCGCGTGCCGACAATGAGGCAGCACCCCGGCCCGGGCACCCGCCTGCCGGGGTCGACCCGAACGGGGGACAGCCATGTCGCAGCTGGTGATCACCGGGAACGTCGCGCCCATGGCGCAGGGCGCGGCGCAGGCCCCGGCACCCGGGCGCGTCTGGATCGACGGCGACACGGTCGTCGAGGTGACCACCGGCCGCCGGCGGGTCGCCGGATTCTCCCGCGCCACCGAGGTCGACGTCGGCGACGCCTACGTGCTGCCGGGGTTCGTCGACATGCACAACCACCTCGCCTACAACGCGCTGCCCCTCTGGACCGAGCCGGGCCGCACGGAGCCGTGGCTGCACAACAAGCACTGGCCCGACGCCGACACCTACACCGAGTCCGTCACCGAGCCCGCCTGGGTGTACGCGAAGGCCTGTCCCGAGGCGCTGCTCGCGTACGTGCAGGTGCGGGCCATGGCCGGCGGAGCGGCGGCCGCGCAGGGCTGGCCCACCGCCAACCGGGGGTACCGCACGGTCATGCGCAACGTCGACGCGGAGGACGTCGGCACGGGCCGGGACGACCTCGTCTACACGTCCGTCGTCACCAAGACGGGCGAGGCGCTCACCACCGCCGTCCGGCGCATGATCGCGGGTTCGGGATTCATCTATCACTGCGCCGAGGGGCGTCGGGGTTCCCGCGTCCTGGCCGACTACACCGACCTCGACCGGGCCGACGGGCTGCTGCCCACCCTGCTGGCCGTCCACGCGTGCGCGGTCGACGCGGACCGGTGGGCCCGGTGGGCCCCCGCCGACGCCGGCGGCGTCGTCTGGTCCCCGACGTCCAACCTCCTGCTGTACGCCGAGACGACGCTCGTCGACGACGCGCGGGCCCGCGGCGTCACCGTCTGCCTGGGCAGCGACTGGGGGCCGTCCGGCACGAAGAACCTCCTCGGGGAGATGAAGGTCGCCCGCATCGCCGCCGACCATCTCGGCTACGCCGTGACCGACGCCCAGATCGTCGAGATGGTCACCAGCAACCCCGGCCTGCTCCTCGAGCGGTGCTGGCACCGCCCCGTGGGACGGCTGGTCCCGGGCGCGCTCGCCGACGTCACGGTCGTCCGCGGACGCGGTCGTGGCGACGCCTGGAGACGCGTCGTCGCGGCACGGGAGCGCGACGTCGCGCTCGTCGTCGTCGGCGGCGTCGCCCGCTACGGCGACTCGTCCCTCATGACCGCGGCGAGCGCACCGCCCAGCTTCACCGTCACGGTGGGCGGCCGACGGCGGCGGGTCGCCCTGCCTGACCCTGCCGACCCGCAGCGCGCCTGGTCCTGGACGGCCGTGCTCGACACGCTGCGCGCCGTCCAGGAGGACCCGCAGCAGGCGATCGCGAACGCCCAGGCCCGCGCGTCGGCAGGGCCTCGCTTCGCACCGGACGCCGAGCTCGAGCTGTTCCTCGACATGCCGGACACCCGGCGGACGGGGCGCGCGGGGCCGCCGAAGAACCCCGCCACGGTGACGATCCCGCCCGTGCCCACCCTGGAGCACGACGCGGCGTACTTCGACCTCCTCGAGGCCGCCCCGATCCCGGGCGGCGTCCTCGCGCCCCTGCGGGCGAGGTTCGGGCGATGACGCCGCCGAGCCGGGCGGCCGTCCGCGCCCGCGCCGGCAGCAGCCTCGACGACGTCGTGCCCTCCCGTGCGACGGCGGACCCGGCCGCCGCGGAGGGCCCGGAGCCCGTGGTGCTCACCGTGACGCAGCAGCACGACCTCGTGGACCTGTGGACCACCCTCGTCACCGACGTCTACGTGCACTACGGGCAGAAGCGCGCCCTGTACGGCTACGACGCCCTCCGGGCGCTCGCCGCCCTGCGCCGCGACATCCCCTTCGTCGACCCCGCAGGGTTCCTGCGGGCCCTCACCGCGGTCGTCAACCGGCTGCGCGACCAGCACACCCAGCTGTTCGTCGGTGCCCCGGGGGCGGACGCCTACGTCGCCGCGCTGCCCTTCCTCGTGGAGTCCTTCGGCCCGTACACGGCGCCGACGTTCGTGGTCACCAAGACCACGGACGAGGTGCCTGACCCGGCCTTCGCGCCCGGGGTGCGGCTCACCACCTGGAACGCGGTGCCCTTCACGCGTGCCGTCGACCTGTTCGCCGACACCCTGACGGGCGGTCGCCCGGACGCCCGCCGGGCCCGGGCGCTGGAGACGCTCACCCAGCGGCCGCTCGCGTACCTGCCCCCGCCCGACGAGCTCTGGGTCGACGTCGGCTACCGGCGCCCCGACGACCCGCCTGCCGAGGGTGACCGCACGGCGCGGTTCTGGTGGCGGGCGATCCGGCCGGAGTCCGCCGTCACCGCCGACGACCGGGTGGGGGCCCGGACGCGACGGGCGATCGACGTGGTCGGGGAGTCGGCGCGGCGCGCCCGCAAGCTGCTGTTCGCCACCGAGCTGTGGGAACGCGACCGGGAGGTCGTCCAGCCGCGCGCCAAGGGGTCGGGCTGGCTGCGCACCAGCATGGCGGACGCCGTCGCCGCGCGCTCCGTCACGACGTCGCGCGGTACCTTCGGCTACCTGCGGCTGTGGACCTTCGACGTGCGCCAGCCCGGCCGGTTCGCGGACGAGGTGGCGCGGCTGCTGCGCCGGCTGCCGGCGACCGGGCTGGTCATCGACCTGCGGTCCAACCCCGGCGGCGTCGTCGACGCGGCCGAGCGGCTCTTCCAGCTCTTCACCGACCGGCGCATCGAGCCGGCACGCTTCGCCTGCCGTGCGACTCCGGCCATGGCCGACATCGCCGAGGCGGACGGCAACGGGGCCGACCTCGCCGACTGGGCGGGCTCCCTGCGCGCCGCCCTCGACCTGGGGGAGGAGTTCTCGCAGCACCTGCCGCTCGCCGACCCGGAGCTGTGCAACGGCCTCCGGCGCGCCTACCGCGGACCGGTCGTGGCTGTCGTCGACGCCACCACGTACTCCTGCGGCGACCTGTTCGCGGCAGGCGTGGTGGACCACGGCATCGGGCGGGTCGTCGCCGTCGGCGCCGCCACCGGTGGGGGCGGCGCGAACGTCTGGGCGGGGGACGACGTCCAGTACGCGTACCACGCCGCCCGCCGACCGCTCCCGCCCCTGCCGCCCGGCATCGGCTTCGCCGTCGCGGTGCGCCGGATGGTCCGTTCCGGGACGTCGGCGGGGCTGGCGATCGAGGACGTCGGGGTGGCCGGGGAGGAGCGGTACGACATGACCGAGCGCGACGTCGTCGACGGGAACCACGACCTGCTCGAGCACTGCACCGCGCTGCTGGCCGACGGGTAGCTCGCAGCACCCGACTTGCCCGCCGGGGTACGCAGGTGTCACGCTGGCGCCCCGTACAAAACCGGTTTCAGGGATGGTCGATGAGACGGCACGCAGTGGTGCTCCCCGGGGGGAGCTATCGGACGCACGCACCGCACGAGGGGGAGCCGGTCGCGGCGTGGCTGCGGAGCCAGGGCCTCCCGGCCAGCGTCCTGCGCTACCCCGTCCGCAGCCCCCACCCGGCGGCGCACCTGTCGATCTCGGCGCGGGTCGCCGAGCTCCGGTCCCAGGGCGTCGACCGGGTGCTGCTCGTGGGCTTCTCCGCGGGCGGCCACGCGGCGGGCCTGGCGGCGCTGTCCCCGGCAGGCCCCTCCTCTCGCGTCGACGGGGCCGTGCTCGGGTACCCCGTCGTCTCCCTGCGCGAGCACGTGCATCGCGACTCGGCGCGCGTCCTGCTCGGGACCGACGACACCCCGGTCCGCCGGAAGGCGCTCTCGCTCGACGCTCTGACGACGCCCGCCGCGCCGCCGTTCTTCCTCTTCCACTCCTTCGACGACCCCAAGGTGCCGGCGGAGCACTCGCGCCTGCTGTCGGCGGCGCTGACCGCCTCGGGCGTGGCGCACGAGCTGCACCTGTACCCCGTGGGCGGGCACGGCTGCGGGCTCGACCCGCGGGTCGGCTGGACGCGGGCCTGCGAGGCATGGCTGGCCCGGGAGGGGTGGCTCGAGGGCGTCGGCGCCGTCGAGGACGCCCGCCGTGAGACCGGGGGTTGACAGCCCTCGCCCCCACGGGCAGTCTGTGTTCCGGAGTGAAACCGGTTTTATGAATCGGTCCGGGATGTCTACGAAGGAGTAGAGGGATGCCAGAGCGTCGTTGGAGCCGCGTCGGGGGGATGGTCTCGAGCGTCGCGCTCGCGGGCCTCGTGATGAGCGGGTGCTCGAGCGGGACGGAGCAGGACGCCGGGTCGCCGGCCGCGGCCGCCTGCGACCCGGACGCCGACGTCACGATCACCGTCGGGGAGCGGCCCACGTCCGACCAGGCTGCCACCCTGGAGGCCTGGGAGAACGCGATCGCGGCGTTCGAGAAGCTGCACCCGAACATCACGATCGAGGACGAGGAGACGAAGTACGACGTCTCGACCTTCTCCGCCCTCCTGGTCGGCGGGACGCTCCCGACCACCCTGCAGGTGCCCTTCACCGACATCCAGTCGCTCATCGAGCGGGGACAGGCCGCCGACATCACGGCGAACGTCGAGGACGACGACGTCCTGAGCCAGCTCAACCCCCAGCTCACCTCCGTCACGCAGGACGCCGACGGCCACACCTTCGGCGTGGTCCGTGCCGCGTACACCATGGGGCTCGTCTACGACCGGGCGCTCTTCACGAAGGCCGGCCTGGACCCCGACGCGCCCCCCGCGACGTGGGACGAGGTGCGGGAGGACGCGGCGACGATCGCGGAGAAGACCGGGCAGGCCGGGTTCATCATCCCGACGACGGGGAACGTGGGCGGCTGGCTCCTCACCTCGATGGCGTACTCGAACGGGGACGTCGCGGAGGAGGGCCAGGGCGACGCCACCAAGGTCACCCTCGACACCCCCGGGATGCGCGACAGCCTGCAGCTCCTGCACGACGTCCGGTGGGACCTCGACGCCGCGGGCGACGACTTCCTGCACGACAACAACACGATCCGCGACGACCTGGCCGCAGGCTCGGTCGGCCAGAGCCTCAACGGCGCGAACCTCTACAACAGCGTGGTCATCGCGCGGGGCATGCCCGCCGAGGACTTCGGCCTGGCACCGTTCCCGACCGGCGACGACCCGGTCGGCGTGCTGGGCGGCGGCAACATCCAGTGGTTCAACCCGAAGGCGACGCCCGACCAGGTCTGCGCGGCGCTCGAGTGGACGAAGTACTACTTCCTCGACCGCTACGTCGACGAGGAGTCCGCGGTCGCGTGGGCGAAGTCGCAGGTGGCGGACGACCTGCCCGTGGGGCTGCCGGAGGTGCCCGTCGTCTCCGCGGAGCAGTACGCGACCTACCTGAAGTGGATCGAGCCGTACGTCAACGTGCCGCGCGAGAACTACCAGGCCTACATCGACAGCCTGCCGGACGCGACGATCGTGCCGGAGCCCGCCGTCAAGGCGCAGGAGCTGTACGCGGCGCTCGACCCGGTGGTGCAGGCCGTCCTCACGCGGGAGGACGCCGACCCCGCCGAGCTGCTGCAGAAGGCTCAGACCCAGGTCCAGGACCTGGTCGACGCCGGCTGAGCCTCGTCCCGGGGTGCCGCGCGCGCCCCGGGACCGCTCCGCGACCGACACCACGAAGATGGAGAAGCCCGTGACCGTCACCGCTCCGCCCGCAGCCGACGCCTCGCCCGCGTCGCAGCGTGCCGCGACCGCGCCCCAGGTCGTGGCACGGCGCCGCGGGTCCCCGCTCGCCCCCCTCGCCCGGTGGGCGCGCGGGGGCGGCCCTGCCACGCTCCTCATGTTCGTGCCGCTGCTGCTGGCCTTCGGCTACTTCGCGTGGTGGCCGATCGTCCAGAGCCTCGTCCTCGCGTTCCAGCACACGGACCTCGTCACCGAGCCCAGCTGGGTCGGGCTGAGCAACTTCCGGCGCGTCCTGGCCGACCCGCTCCTGTGGACCGCCCTCGGGAACACGGCCTGGTTCGCGGCGCTCGCCCTGGTCATCGGCTTCCCGCTGCCGATCCTCATGGCGATGGTGATGGCGGAGCTGCGACGCAGCAGGCAGATCTCGAGCGTGCTGGCGTACCTGCCGGTGATCATCCCGCCCGTGGTGAGCGTGCTCCTGTGGAAGCAGTTCTACGACCCGTCCGGGACCGGGCTGTTCAACACGGTCCTCGGCTGGATGGGCGTGCCGCCGGTCGGCTGGCTGCAGGATCCTGGGCTCGCGATGCCGAGCATGGTCGTCCAGTCCACGTGGGCGACGGCGGGCACCGCCACGATCATCTACCTCGCGGCGCTCATGTCGATCCGCACCGAGCTGTACGACGCGGCCGAGGTCGACGGGGCGTCGATCCTCCAGCGCACGTGGCACGTCACCCTGCCGCAGCTGCGCAGCGTGATCCTGCTCATGCTCCTGCTGCAGATCATCGGCACGATGCAGGTCTTCACCGAGCCGTTCGTCATGACGGGAGGGGGGCCGGAGAACCGGACGGTCACGCTCCTGATGCTCGTCTACAACTACGCCTTCCTCTCGGGCGACTTCGGCAAGGCGACAGCCCTCAGCCTCCTGCTCGCCGTCGCCCTCAGCCTCGTCTCCGCGGTCTACCTGCGGCTCACCCGGAAGTGGAGCGAATCGTGACCAGCGTGACGACCAGAGTGACGACCCCCGTGCGCGCGACCGCGCGGCGCGCCCCGGCGGGCGCCGACCCCGACGAGCGGTCCAACATCTCCACGCTCGACCGGTCGCGCCGTTCCGTGCGCGTCACGACGCGCGTGCTCACCGGGGTGCTGATCGCCGCCCTGTGCGTGGTGGCGCTCGGGCCGCTGCTCTGGTTGTTCAAGTCCGCCCTGTCCACGAGCCAGGACATCCTGCGCGAGCCGTTCGCCTGGTGGCCGAGCGGCATCCAGTGGCACAACCTGGCCGACGCCTGGACGCAGGTCCACGTGGGGCAGTACCTGCTCAACACGGTGTGGATGGCGGCCGGCTGCTGGTTCTTCGGCCTCCTCGTGGCGCTGACCGGTGGCTACGGCATCGCCGTGCTGCGCCCCAGGTACGCGAAGGCCGTCAACGCCGCCGTGCTGGCGACCCTCTTCATCCCCGGGGTGGTCTCCCTCATCTCGCTGTACGTGACGGTGCTCGACGTCCCGCTGCTGGGGGTCAACCTCGTCAACACGTTCTGGGCGGTGTGGCTGCCGACCTCCGCGAGCGCCTTCAACGTGCTGCTCGTCGCGCGGTTCTTCGACCGGCTGCCGCGCGACGTCTTCGAGGCCGCCCGGATCGACGGCGCGGGCGTGTTCCGCGTGTTCTGGTCGATCGTGCTGCCCCTGTCGCGGCCGGTCGTCGGGGTGGTCTCCCTGCTGACGATCGTGGCCTCGTGGAAGGAGTTCCTCTGGCCGCTGCTCGTCCTGCCCTCGCCGGACCTGCAGCCGTTGTCCGTCGGCCTGTTCCGGGTGAGCGAGACGGCCCCCACCCATCTGCTGATGGCCGGGATGTTCATCTCGGTGCTCATCCCCGTGGTGCTGTTCGTCCTCTTCCAGCGCCAGTTCCTGCGGAGCGCCGGCCAGGCCGGCGCGGTCAAGGGGTGACGACGGTGCCGACGACGATGCCGACGACGACGCCCCCGACGACGCCCCTGACGACACGACGGCCGCGCCGGGCCGTCCCCGCTCTCCTCGCCGCGCTCGCGGTCCTCGCGGGCGTGCTCGTGACGCCCCCGGCGCCCGCCCGTGCCGACCTCGCCGCGTCCGACTCCTTCGAGGGGTGGACCACGACCGTCTCGGGCAGCCCTGACTTCGAGATCGCCGCGGACACCGCGCAGGCCCACGACGGAGCCGCCTCGGCGCGGGTCGACTTCACGACGCCGTACTCGGCCTCGTACGTCGACCTGCGGCAGAACGTCCGGGCGACGGGCGGCGTCACCTACGACATGAGCGCATGGGTGCGCACCGCGGACCTCTCCTCCGCCGGGGCGGCCTACGTCGTGCTCAGCAGCGACCACACCCAGCGCGTCGAGCTGCCCGCGGGGACGAACGGCTGGACGAAGCTGGAGTGGAGCTACACCCAGCCCACGGGCAGCATGACGTTCGTCCTGCGGTTCCTCGTGCGCGGCGCCGGCACGGTCTGGCTCGACGACGTGCGCATGGCCGCGGCGGGCGACGACGACAACCTGGTCGTCAACCCGTCGTTCGAGCAGCACGCGCCCCCGCCCGGCACGCTCGCCTTCGCCGACACCGCTCTCGTCTACCGGGCGGGCGACGCGCACGTCGGCGTCCGCACGGTGGCGCAGAGCGTGGACTGGGAGCTCCGGGCGGCGTCGGGGCAGCGCGTCGACACGGGGACGGTGACCGTCTCCGGCGGCTCGGCGTCGATCGACCTGTCCGGGCTGCCCGCGGGGTACTACGGCCTCACCCTCGAGATCGACGCCCCGGTCGCGCTCAGCCGCACCGGGTCCCTCGCGGTCGTCGAGGCGCCGGGGTCAGCGGCCTCGTCGGACCGACCGGTGGGCGTCGCGGTCCACGTGAACCGGTACTCGGTGGAGCAGGTCGACGCGCTCATGGCACCGCTGGGCGTCGGGACGATGCGCGAGGGGCCGTCGTGGGACACCGTCGAGACGGCGCCCGGCGTCTACGAGTTCCCCGCGCACTTCGACGCGCAGGTCGCGGCGGCGAAGGCCCGGGGCGAGCGGCCGCTGGTCATCCTCGCCTACTTCAGCAGGTGGTACGACGACGGCAAGACGCCGAGCACGCCCGAGGGGATCGCCGCGTACGCCCGGTACGCCGCGGCCGCCGCCGCGCACTACGGGCCAGGCGTCGACTACGAGGTCTACAACGAGTTCAACCACTCCTTCAACACGGGGGCGTGCGGCACGACCGCCGCGTGCTACCTGGACCTGCTCGCGCCCGCGGCCGACGCCATCCACGCCGCCGCGCCCGGCGCGCGCGTCGTCGGTCCCGTCACGGCGGGGGCGCGGTGGGACTTCATGGAGGACCTGTTCGCTCTCGGAGGCCTCGACTACCTCGACGCCGTCAGCTACCACACGTACGACTTCCCCGTCGCGCCCGAGGGCCGCACGGAGGCGGGCGTCGCGACCCTGCGCGCGCTCGTCGACGAGTACGCGCCTGGGCGGGACATCCCCATCTGGCTCAGCGAGCACGGCTGGACGACGACGACCGGCGGCACCACCGAGCAGCAGCAGGCGGCCTACGTCGTGCGCTCGGCGGCGCTCCTGGAGGCGGCGGGCGTCGAACGGGTCATCTACTACGAGCTCATCGACTCCGGCGCGAACCGTGCCGAGCCCGAGCACAACTTCGGGCTCACCCGGCTGCCGGCCGCCGGCGGCACGGCCCTGACCCCCAAGCCGGCCTACCCGGCGCTCGCGACCTTCACCCGGCTGACGGCGGGCCGCACGCTCACGGCCCTGCGGCGGCTGGACGGCGCGATCACCGCCGACTTCACCGACGCCACGGGCGGCGCCGTGCGGATGGTCTGGGCGACGGGGGCCCCGGTCACGGTGTCCGTAGGGACGGGGGCGTCGGCGCGGGTCGTCCGGGCCGACGGCCGGTCGTGGCGGGCGCGGCCGGACGGCCCGGTGGAGCTGACGGTCGGGGGAGACCCGGTCTACGTGTCCGGAGCCGTGGGGGCGACGACGATCGTGCCCGACGCCGCGGCCGAGGTCGGCACCCCCGACCAGGTCGCGCTCGGCCAGGGGGCCGACGTCCCCGTGGGCGTGGACCGCGCGGCGCTCGGGGTGACGGGCGACGTCAGCGTCGTCGGCCCGGTGGGCGCCGGGGTCGCTCTCTCCGGGACCGGTGACCAGGTGCAGGGCGTGCTCGCGCTGGACGCGATGCGCGAGCCGGGCGTGCACCCGGTGTCGTACACGGTGCGCAGCGGGGACGCGGTGGTCGCCTACGTCGACGACACCACGGACGTCGTGCAGAACCCGCTGCTCTCCCTCGGCCCGGCCGCCGGACGGCGGGGCGACGTCGGCCTCGCCCTCGACGTCGAGAACCTCCCTGGCGGGGACGCCACGACGGTCGGCGACATCACCTGGACCGTCGGGGACACGCAGGGCGTGCTGCCGGACGTCGCGGTGGACCCGGGGAGCACGTCGGCGTCGGTGCTCGACCCCGCGCCGCTCGAGCCGTGGCAGCCGTACCCGTTCACGCTCACGGCGACCGCGGGGGGAGAGGTGCGAAGGCTGTCCGGGACGACGGCACTGGCACCTGTCGCCAAGAACCCCCGCCGGGCGGCGGTGGTCGACTGGCGGGCCCGGGGCACCTACGTCCCGATCAGCGGTGCCACGCCCGACACCGACGACCTGGGCGGGACGTTCGCGCTCTCGTGGAGCGACCGCGGGCTCCGCCTCCGTGCCGCGGTGCGGGACGACGACCACCGCGTCTCCGCCGCGGTCGACCGGCTGTGGGAGGGCGACTCGATCCAGCTCGCCGTCGCGCGCGGGCTGCCGGGGGAGGACCCGGCGTCGCGGGTGGAGATCGGGGTCCACCCGGCGGTCGGGAGCGCGAGCGCCTACCGGTACACCGCCCCGGTCGGGGTCGTCGACGACGTCGCCGCGGACGTGGCGCGCGACGACGGCACCACGACCTACGACGTCCTCGTGCCCTGGGACGAGCTGGGGATCGACCCGCACGACGGGGTGTTCGCGTTCTCCGTCCTCGTCAACGACAACGACGGCGGCGCCCGGCAGGGCTTCCTCGAGTGGGGCAGCGGCATCGGGCCGAGCAAGGACTCGGCGCTGTTCGTCCCGGTCGTCCCCGTCCGGACCGTGCCCAGGCCGTGACCGTGCCCAGGTCGTGACCGTGCCCAGGTCGTGACCGTGCCCCTGCGCACCCCCCCGCTGACACACCGCATCACCGACAGGCCGGCCGACGCGCCGGGCCGAGAGGACCATCTCCATGACACGCACGACGACGACCCGCTCGACGACGGCCCGCAGCACGCGGTACGCGCTGATCGGCACGGGCGGGCGCGCCCAGCTCTACCTGACGGCGCTCGCCGGCCCCTACGCCGAGGTCGCCGAGATCGTGGCCTGGGGCGACACCAACCCGGGACGGTTGGAGTGGAACGAACGGCGCCTCGCGGAGGCGGGCCTCGCCGCCCCCGAACGGATCGACCTCGCCGCGCTCTCCGCGCACGTGGCACGGTCCCGCATCGACCGGGTGATCGTCACGGCGCCGGACCACGCGCACGCAGAGCTGGTGGTCGCCGCCCTCGACGGCGGTGCCGACGTCGTCGTCGAGAAGCCGCTGACGACGGACGCCGAGGGCGTGCGCCGCATCGCAGACGCCGTCGACCGCACGGGGCGGGACGTCGTCACGACGTTCAACTACCGGTACTCGCCCCGGAACGCCGCGCTGAAGCAGGTCGTCGCGGACGGCCGCATCGGCGAGGTCACCTCCGTGCACTTCGAGTGGCTCCTGGACACCTCCCACGGGGCCGACTACTTCCGCCGCTGGCACCGGCGCAAGGAGAGCTCGGGCGGACTCCTGGTCCACAAGTCCTCCCACCACTTCGACCTCGTCGGCTGGTGGCTCGCCGACGCCCCCGAGCGGGTGTACGCCAGCGGTGGGCTCCGCTTCTACGGCGAGGAGAACGCGGCCCGCCGCGGCCTCGGCGACCGGCCCGCCCGGGGCACCTACGACGGCGCGGACCGCGACCCGTTCGCGCTCGACCTGCGCGAGCACGACCTCCTGCGGGGCCTCTACCACGAGCAGGAGGAGCACGACGGCTACCTGCGGGACCAGGACGTGTTCGCGCCGGGGATCGACATCGAGGACAACCTGTCCGTCGTCGTCGACTACGCCCGGGGCGCCACCATGACGTACTCGCTCAACGCCCACTCTCCCTGGGAGGGCTACACGGTGGCGCTCAACGGGACGCGGGGGCGGGCGGAGCTCACCGTCGTCGAGCGCGGCGCCGTCCTGGCCGACGGCGGGAGTCGACCGGTCGACCCGACGGCCGCGGGGGACGCGGCAGCTGACGACGGCCCCCGACGGGTGGGAGAGCGGCTCGTGGTGCAGGAGCATTTCGCCAGCGCGCGGGAGATCGCCGTGCCGCAGGTCGCCGGCGGGCACGGCGGCGCGGACGACGCGCTGCTCCGCGACCTCTTCCTCGGCAGTGCGCACGACGACCTCGGCCGGGCGGCCACGTGGCTCGACGGCGTGCGTGCCCTCGCCGTGGGAGTGGCGGCCAACGAGTCCCTCGCCAGCGGGCAGCCGGTCGCCGTCCGTGACCTCGACCTCGGCGCGGCGCAGCCGGCGCTCGAGGTCGCCTCGACCGTCCGCGCCGCCCCTGTCGCCGCCCCCGCTACCGCCCCCGGCCGCGCGGCCCTCGCTGGATAGGATCGTCTGATGTCGACTCAACGTGCCGTGCGCCTGAGCGACGTCGCGGCGGTGGCGGGCGTGTCGAAGGCGACCGCGTCGAAGGCGCTCAACGACAGCCCGGTGGTGTCCCCGGCCACCAAGGCACGGGTGCGCGAGGCGGCCGAACGGCTCGACTTCCGCCCCAACGCCCTCGCCCTGTCGTTCGCGTCCGGGCGCAGCCGGACGGTCGGCCTGCTCACCCACCGCGCGACGGCGACGTTCTCCCGACCGGTCGTCATGGGCGCGATCCTCCGGCTGGGCAGCCGGGAACGCGCCGCGCTCGTCTTCGACGGTCGGATCGACGCCCACCGCGACATGACGGAGAGCGTCCGGACGCTCCAGGACCGCCGCATCGACGGGCTGCTCGTCGTCGGGTCCGGGTACGCCCGGGTCACGCCGTCGATCACCCACCACTTCGACGTGCCCGTCACGTACGCCTTCGCCGCGACCGACGACCCCGAGGACTTCGTGTTCCTCCCCGACAACGAGCGCGCCGGCTACCTCGCGGCCCGCCACCTCGTCGAGCGGGGCCGCACCCGGGTCGCGCACGTGACGGCGGACGCGGACGACCTCGCCGTGCGCCGGCGTGCGGCGGGGTTCCGGCGCGGGCTCGCGGAGGCGGGGATCGCCCCGCTGGTGACCCTGCACGGGAGCTGGCGGCGCGAGTGGGGCGAGCAGGCCGTCGGCCTCCTCGACGAGCAGCAGCCCCGCTACGACGCGATCTTCTGCGGCAACGACCACATCGGGTTCGGGGTGCTCGACGCCCTCGAGGCGCGGGGGCGCCGCGTGCCCGACGACGTCGCCGTCGTCGGCGTCGACAACTGGGAGGAGGTCGTCATCGACCAGAAGCTCCGGCGTCTGACCACGATCGACCTCGACCTCATGGGGGTGGGCCGGGTCGCGGCGGACAACGTCATCGAGCCGGAGGCGGACGGGGGAGAGCGGTTCGTGGAACCGCTCCTCGTGCACGGCCCCTCGACCTGACCCTCGTCGCGGCGGCGACGGACCCGTTGACGCCTTGCGCGGCGTGCTGGAGGATCGCAGGCACGCGAACCGGACAGTGGTGTCCGGATGAGAGGAGTCGTCATGCCTGGTCCGTCCGAGCAGCAGTTCGACCACACCTACGACGTCGTGGTGGTGGGCAGCGGGGCCGCGGGCTTCGCCACCGCCCTGGGAGCGGTGGACGCGGGGCTGAGCGTGCTGATCGTCGAGGGCACGGAGAAGTGGGGTGGCAGCTCGGCGATGTCCGGGGGCGGGCTGTGGCTGCCCGACAACCCGCTGATGGCCCGCGACGGTGCCGGCGACTCGCGAGAGGAGGCCCTGGCATACCTCGACGAGACCGTCGGCGACGTGGGCAGGTCGACCTCGCGAGAGCGCAAGGAGGCCTTCGTGGACGGGGTGGCCGACCTCGTCACGACGGCAGAGCGGCACGGGATGCGCTTCTCGCGGGGCAAGGACTACCCGGACTACTACCCCGAGCTCCCCGGCGGGAAGATCGGCCGGTCGATCGAGGTCGAGCCGCTGGACTCCAAGCCGCTCGGGGACTGGTGGCACACGCTGCGGTCGGCGATCGCGCTGCCCGCGAAGACCGACGACGTGTGGCTGCTGGGCCGTGCGTGGTCGACGCCGGCCGGCTTCGTGCGCGGCGCGCGGTTCGTGTTCCGCGCCCTGGGCGGGGTGGTGACCGGCAAGCGGCTCGTCGGGATCGGGAACGCGCTGATGACGTCGTTCGGCCGGGCCCTGCTGGTCGAGCGGGAGGTGCCCCTGTGGCTGTCCTCGCCCCTGGAGGACCTCGTCGTCGACGGGGGGAGGGTGGTGGGCGTCCGGGTGCGCCGGGAGGGCCGGGTCGTGACCGTCGGCGCCACGCGGGGCGTGATGCTGGCGGCAGGCGGCTTCGAGTCGAACCCCGACTGGCGGCAGAAGTACCACGGCATCGACGGCAACCCGTCGGGCAACCCGGGCAACGTCGGGCAGGTCATCGAGATCGCTCGTGAGGCCGGTGCGGCGCTCGAGCTCATGGACGACGCCTGGTGGGGCGCGTCGGTCGAGGCCCCGCCCGGCGGGTCGCCCGCCTTCATCGTGGGGGAGCGGTCGATGCCGTACTCGATCATGGTCGACGCGCGCGGAGAGCGGTTCGCGAACGAGTCCGAGTCGTACGTGGACCTCGGCCACCACATGCTCGCCCACGACAAGGACGGTCCGTACTGGCTCGTCCTGGACGCCCGCGCCCAGCGCCGCTACCTGCAGACCTTCGCGATGGACCCGCGGGCCGTCAAGGCGATGCGGCGGGCAGGCATCACGCACCGGGCGGGCACGATCGCCGAGCTGGCCGGGGCGATCGGCGCGGACCCGGCGACGCTGCAGCGCACCGTGCGGCGGTTCAACGGCTTCGCGCGCACGGGGGTCGACGGCGACTTCGGCCGCGGGAACTCCGCGTACGACCGGTACTACAGCGACCCGCTCGTGCGCCCCAACCCGAACCTCGGTCCGCTCGAGAAGGGTCCGTTCGTGGCGTACCGCGTCGTGATCGGCGACCTGGGCACCAAGGGCGGGGTCGTCACCGACGCCGACGGACGCGCGCTGCGGGAGGACGGCAGCGTCATCGACGGCCTGTACGCGGCGGGCAACACCTCCGCGTCCGTCATGGGGCGGACCTACCCCGGCCCGGGGTCGACCATCGGACCCGCCACCGTCTTCGGCCTGCGTGCGGCGCGGCGGATGGCACGCGCGGACGGCTGACCCTCCGGCGAGCGCGGTCGTACCGCGGCCGGGCGCAAGGATCTGAATCGTAGGACGGAAATTGCTGAGGAAATGTCGAGACGGCTGATATGCCATTCTTCAATTCAGATAGCACTATGTCGATGGAATGGCAGAAGGGCGCATTGACGGGGCGCTCCGTGAGGTAATGTCGCCATCGGACCGGTGCCCGCTGGTCGTCAATAGCGTTTCACTTCTGGGGAATGTTCCACGTGCCGTTTCTTCGCAAGAGGTCGAGGACCTCTCAGGCCGCCCACGCGGCCCCGGCCTCGCCCGACACCTCGGAGTTCGACCTGCGGATCCTGCTCGGCCTGGACCCGTCCGAACGACGCTCCCCGGCCGCGGAAGGCGGCGTTGACGACGGGTCGGTCCATGCCACCGATGACCACGGTCCTGCCCCGGCACCCGAGGGTGCGGGGCGGGCCGACATCGACCATCGACCGAGAGGACCGCTCATGGCCAGCATCGACGACGCGCTCACCGAACTCATCTCGCACCCGGGCGTCGTCGGCGCAGTGTTCGTCGACGCCGAGAGCGGGATGTCGTTGGGGACGAGGAGCGCCGGCGCGATCGACATCGAACAGGTCGCCGCCGTGAACTCCCAGGCCGTCCGCTCGAGCCTGCAGTCGATGCGGGCGCTGGGTATCGCCGACGACCTCGACGACCTGCTCATCACCTTCACCGGGCAGTACCACGTCGCCCGCGTCATCCCGCTCGACGGGAACCAGGCGATCATCGCCTACGTCGTCCTCGACCGGTCGCGCGGGAACCTCGCGCTCGGCCGGCTCAAGGTCGCCGAGGTCGCGCGGCAGATCGTCATCTGACGCGTCGACCAGGACGGAGGGCCAGGACGGAGGGACAGGACGGAGGGACTCATGGCGACGCCGTGAGCCCCTCCGTCCTCGGCGCAACGGGCGGGTGAACTTGTCGCGAACTGCTGCGACCCCGGCGCCCCGGTCGGAGATGGGGCGTACGCGGCCCCGCGGGTCGCGTGCGCGTCGGGTATCAGGGCCCGCCGCGGTCGTTCCCTTCGAGGTGACGCGGTCTCCGCCGCGGCCGACCTTGAGCAGGTGCGCCATGCCGAACCCCCACGTGTTCATCAGCTACTCCAGCCCCGACCGGCCTCCGGTCGAGATCATGGCCAAGTCGCTGCGCAACGTGGACGTCGACGCCTGGATCGACCGGGAGCTGCACGGCGGCGGGACCTGGTGGGGGCAGATCCTCGACCAGATCGAGCAGACGGACGTGCTCGTCTACGCGCTCTCCCAGCACTCGCGCCGGTCGAAGGCGTGCCAGGCCGAACGCGCCTACGCCCGCGCGCTCCGCAAGCCGGTCCTCGTCGTCCGCATCGACGACATCGACCTGGCACGCACCCAGGAGTCGCTCGAGCAGATCATCGACTACGACCCGACGTCGGTCGACTCGTTCATCACCCTCATGAACGAGGTCAAGAGACTGGGCGCGATGCCGCCCGTCCCGGTCGACCCGACGCCGGAACGCCCACCGGTGCCGGGCGCGTACATCCACGACTTCGTCGTCCAGCTGGACGCCGACGAGCTGACGTGGAGGCAGCAGTCGCGCCTGCTCGAGGACATCAAGCTCAGCCTCAAGATGGAGGACGACCCGCGTACCCGCGACGACCTGGTGGACCTGCTCCACCGCCTGAGCAGCCGTCCGGACGTGGTGAAGGACGTGGACGCGGCCATCGTCGCGTTCCTGGCGCAGGCTGCGCCTGCACCCGCCTCCGTCCCGGCGCCCGCCACCCACGCACCGACGCCCGCGCCTGCGCCCGCAGCGACGGTGTCGAGGCCGGCCTCGTCGTCCGGGCCGACGTCTGCGCCGTCGACGCCGTCACGGGTGCCGCCGCAGTCTGCCCCGTCGTCGCCGCACCGAGCCGCGGCGCCGCGCCCCCGGGCCGGTGCGGCGGCGCAGGGGCCTGCCACCGCACCGCCGGCCGCGCCCGCACCGACCGTGGCCCCGTCGGACCGCGCAGTCCTGTCGACGGTGGCGTTCGTGCTCGCGGGCGCCGGGCTGTTCAGCCTCGGGCTCGTCGCATGGGCCGGCGTGATCGTGGCCGGCGTCGGGCTGAGCAGGAAGGAGCGGCGGGCGAAGGCGGCGTTCTGGACCTGCCTCGCCGTGGCGGTCCTCGGGCTGGTGCTCCTCGTCGTCGTCCTGGCCACGGACACCTCCGGCGGCGGGGGCGACGTTCCCGTGCCGTCCGGTCTCTGAGCCATGGCGTCACGGCCCGCGGTGCATGTCCCGGTCCGGGTCTGGATCGGCGCCACCGGGCACCGCGACGTCACCGAGACCGACGCCTTCGTCGCGGCCGTGTCCCAGGTGATCGCCGAGACACGGGCAGCGGTCCAGGCGACGGGGATCGACGAGGTCCTGTTCGGTGTCGTGTCGGCGCTCGCCGAGGGCTCCGACCGCATCATCGCCCGTACGGTGCTCGCGGAGCCTGGCGCGGTGCTCGAGGCCGCGCTGCCCCTGCCGGCCGACGACTACGAGCGCGACTTCGACGACGCCGCGTCCCGGGCGGAGTTCCGTGAGCTGCTCGGCCGCGCCGCCTCCGTGCGGACGGAACCGGCGTCGGCAGACCGCGAGTCGGCGTACATGCTGGCCGGCTACCGCGTGGTCGAGCGGTGCGACGTGCTCGTGGCGGTCTGGGACGGGGCGCCCGCCCACGGCCTGGGAGGTACCGCCGACGTGGTGGCTGCGGCGCGCCGTGCCGCGCCGTCCCCCGTGATCTGGCGCATCGAGCCGGGGACCTGGCGCCTGGAGCGCGACACCGGGAGCCTGGACGTCACGGCCTACGTCCAGCTCGCCCGGTTCGTCGGTGAGTCCACCCCGGGTGCTGACGGCGCTGACGGCGCGGACGGCCTCGCCGGGACCATGCGCCGGGCGGCCCAGGCGGCCGCCGTCCCGGACGGGGTGCTCGACCCCTGGCTGTGCTGGATCTCGCCGGCCTTCGACCGCGCCGACGCCCTGGCCGTCCGGTACCAGCGGCTGTACAACCTCTCCACCAGCGGCCTGTTCGTGGGGTCTGCGCTCGCCGTCGCGCTGGGGGCGCTGCAGGTCGTCGTCCTGCACGACCAGGTCTGGCTCGTCGCCGGCGAGCTCGTCCTGCTGGTCGGCCTGCTCGCCCTGGTGGTCGTGGCGCGGCGGGGCGAGCTCCATGCGAGGTGGCTCTCCTACCGTGCCCTGGCGGAGGTGTGCCGCAGCTCCTTCTTCCTCGCCCTGGTCGAGGACGGGTCCCGGGGCCGGACCGGCGCGTCGGTCGGTCACCGGACCGGGCGCTGGGTCCCTCGCGCCGCGGAGGAGCTCTGGCTGGCACGGCCTCGCGGCGACGTCCCCGTGCGCGCCGGGCAGCTGCGCGAGCTGCTGGTCCGCGGCTGGGTCGAGGACCAGGCCAGGTACCAGGTCTCGCGCGGCCGCCGGCTGGGTCGGCAGGAGCGGGCCGTGCTGGGTGCGGTGTACGGCCTGTTCGCCGTGACCCTCGCGGCGGTGGCGACCCACCTGGTGACGGACCTTCGTGACGCCGGGGGACACCTCGCGGGCCTGTTCGCCCTGGTGGCGATCGTGCTGCCCGCCGTCGGGGCTGCGCTCGGCGCGCTGCGCGCGCAACGCAACCTGCAGCAGAACGCGGCCCGCGCCCTGCACAGCGGCGAGGTCCTCGCGACGCTCGGCGAGCGGTTGTCGGTGGCGACGCGTCCCGAGGAGCTGAGCAGGCTCGGCCGGCAGGTGGCCGAGCACCTCGCCCAGGAGAACCTCGACTGGTACGGCGGGATGCTCTACCGCGACGTCGAGCTCCACGTGTGACCGCCGGGGGGCCAGGATGCCGATCGAGCTGCTCTGGGAGCAGTACCTGTGCTGGTCGGCGGCAGCGGAGCGGCTGCACTCCGGGCTGCAACGTGCGCGGATCGCCAACCTGAGCCTCATCGTCCTCGGGTCGGTCACCGCCGTCACGGTCGCCACGGGCGGCCTCACCGTCGGAGCAGCCCGAGCGGTCGGCGGGCTGAGCGCGGTCGCCCTCGCCACGGCAGCGTTCGTCCAGGCGCAGTTCCTGACGAACGCCAGGGTGCGCGAGCGGCTGAACGCACGGGCGGCCGCCGAGTCGCTCAAGAGCCTGGCCTACATGTACCTCGCGGGCGCCCCGCCCTTCGCCGAGGCGAACCGGGACAAGGAGCTCGCGCGCAAGGTCCGTGCGGTCGAGGACCGCACGGACGCCGACCTGTTCCTGCCCGCCCCTGCGCGAACCGACGACCCCCGCCTGCCCGAGATCTCCTCCCTCGCGGACTACGCGGAGGACCGGGCGCGCGGGCAGCAGGACTGGCACGCGCGACGCGCCGCCGAGCACCACGCCGTCGGTCGGCGCTGGCGCCGGGTCCAGCTCGCCGACACGCTCGCCGCGGGGGTCCTCGCGGCGCTCGGAGGTGCGGTCGACGGGCTGCAGGTGTCGGCGTGGGTCGGTGCGCTGGCCACCGTCGCGGCGGCCGTCGCGGCGCACGTCGCGGGGGAGCAGCACGAGCGGATCGCCGGCTCGTACGCACGCACCGCCAGGAGCCTCGAGATCCTGCTCGCAGGCTTCGACCCGGCGCAGCCGCCGTCTCGACGAGGCGGCTTCGTGTCGAAGGTCGAGGGGGTCATCGCCAAGCAGACCGAGGCCTGGACCGAGCTCCTGGAGGCGTAGGCGCGGCAGCCGGTCGACGCGACATGACGTTCCCCTTGCTTGTTCGCGCGCATCACTGCGAGAATCCGAGCAACTTCGATCACTGCGCCCTCGACGGAGAGGGCGGAGCGTGACCGTCGAAGTGCCTGGATCACGGGAGACCGACATGTCGACGAAGACAGGTTCACGGATCAGCAGCACGACAGGGACACGGCCGGGACGACGGCGAAGGCGCGGCGCGGTGGCCGCGTTCACGGCGCTCGTGCTCGTCCCGGGGCTGGCGCTCGCGGTGCCGGCGACGGCCTCGGCCACGGCCGGGACTGCGCCCACCGAGGCCGCCCCGGCCGTGGCGGGGACGTCGCTCGCGGACGTCACCGCCCTCGAGCGCGACGGCGACACGTACACGTTCGCCGCCGGCACCACCGCCGGGGGAGAAGCCCGGCTCCGGGTGTCCTTCCTCGACCCGGGCGCGCTGCGGGTGTGGCTCGCGCCGGACGGGAAGTTCACCGACCCGGCGAACGACACCCCGAGCGACCCCGCCGCCCCGGCCGCGAAGATCGTCGTCGGGCAGCTCGACGGCGACGCCGCCACCACCGTGACGGAGGACGACGCGGCGTACCGGATCACGACGACGCAGGCCACGCTCACCGTCACGAAGTCGCCCCTGACGCTGGCGCTCGCCGACGCCGACGGCCGGCGCCTGTGGGCCGAGACCGCGCCGCTTGCGTGGGGGCCGTCGGGCACGACGCAGTCCCTGACGCGCGGGGCGACCGAGCAGTTCTTCGGCGGTGGCATGCAGAACGGACGGTTCTCGCACCGCGACGAGACGATCACGATCTCCCGCGACTACGACTGGGACGACGGCGGCAACCCGAACGCGTCCCCGTTCTACCTGTCCAGCAACGGCTACGGGGTGCTGCGCAACACGTTCGCGCCCGGCAGCTACGCCTTCGGGGACCCCGTCGCGACGCAGCACGCCGAGCAGCGGTTCGACGCCTACTACTTCGTCGGAGACACCCGCAAGGTGCTCGACGACCTCACCACCCTGACCGGACGCCCCGCCATGCTGCCCATGTACGCGATGGAGCTCGGCGACGCCGACTGCTACCTGCACAACGCCAACCGCGGCGAGCGCGAGACGCTGCGCGACTCCACCGCGATCGCGGAGGGCTACACGGACCACGACATGCCCCTGGGCTGGATGCTCGTCAACGACGGCTACGGCTGCGGGTACGAGGACCTGTCCGAGACCCACGACATGCTCACCGAGCACGGCTCCGAGCTGGGGCTGTGGACGCAGGCCGACCTGACCGAGCAGCCGGCCGAGGTGGCCAGCGGCGTCCGGGTCCGCAAGACCGACGTCGCCTGGGTGGGCCCCGGCTACCGCTTCGCGCTGTCTGCCTGCGAGAAGGCGAGCGCCGGCATCGAGGACAGCTCGGCCGACCGCGCCACCGTGGTGACCATCGAGGGCTGGGCCGGCACGCAGCGGTGCGGTGCGATGTGGAGCGGCGACCAGTCGGGCAGCTGGGACTACATCCGCTGGCAGATCCCGACCTACGCGGGCTCGACCATGTCCGGTCAGGCGGCCACGACGGGCGACGTCGACGGCATCTTCGGCGGCAGCGCGCAGACCTACACGCGCGACCTGCAGTGGAAGATGTTCCTGCCGATGACGTACGCGATGAGCGGCTGGGCGGCGAGCGACAAGCAGCCCTACCGGTACGGCGAGCCGTACACGTCGATCAACCGCTCGTACCTGCAGCTCCACGAGCGGTTGCTGCCCTACCTGTACACGTACCAGGCGGACGCCCATGCGACCGGCCTCGGCTCGACACGCCCGCTGTACGTGAACTACCCGGACGACCCCAAGACGTGGGGCGACGACGTGAAGTACGAGTTCCTCGCCGGGGACGACTTCCTGGTCGCGCCCGTGTACGAGGACAGCACGGTGCGCGACGGCATCTACCTGCCGGAGGGCACCTGGACCGACTACTGGACCGGGCGGACGTACACCGGCCCGACCACGATCGACGGGTACTCCGCCCCGCTCGACCGGCTGCCGCTGTTCGTCCGCGGCGGCGCGATCGTGCCGATGTTCCCCGAGGGGACCACCGACTGGCAGGCGGGCAAGCAGGCGGCGCGGCTGGACGTGGACGTGTACCCGCAGGGGTCGTCCAAGTTCACCCTCTACGAGGACGACGGCCGGACGCAGGAGTACGCCGCGGGCGCGCACGCCTCGCAGCGGCTCGCGGTGTCCGCCCCGCAGGCCGGGAAGGGCCCGATCGACGTCGCCGTGGGCGCGCTGACCGGGGACTACACCGGCAAGCCCACCGCACGCAGCTACCGGTTCACCCTGCACACCGACACCGCTCCCGCGACCGTGCGGGTCGGCGGCGAGCGGCTGTCCGCGGCCGCGACGGTCGACGACCTGGACCGCGGCCCCGGGTACGTCTTCGACCCGGCGAGCGGCGTCCTGACGGTCCAGACGGCGCGGGTCGACACCGACAGGGCCTTCGACGTCCGGGTGACGGGGTCGTCGGCCGTCGGCGGGCAGCACCCGCAGGAGCGGGCGGTCGACGCCGTCGTCACCGCGCCGTCGTTGTCGTTGGCCGGCACGGCGGGACAGGCGACGCTGGCCGTCACCAACCACACCGGCACGCCGGTCGACGTCACCGGGGCGGCCCTGAGCGCACCTGAGGGGTGGACCGTGGCGGCGACGTCGCCGACCACCGCCAAGGCCCTCAAGGACGGGGCGACCTTCACCGCGACGTTCGACGTCACGCCGCCGCCGACGGCGTCGCCCGGCCAGACGACGATCAGCGGCACCGTCGACTACCGCGTGCGGGCCACGCCCCGTCAGGTGGCGGCGCGGGCGCAGACGACCGTCGCCTACGCCGACCTCGCCGCGGCGTTCGACAACGTCGCCGTGACGACGCTGGCAGAACCGGAGAAGGGCGACATCGACGGCGGGGGAAGCAGCTTCATTGCGGAGCGGCTCGCCGCCCAGGGGGTGACCCCGGGCGCGACGGTGAGCGCGAACGGCTTCGACTTCACGTTCCCGTCCCCCCCTCCGGGCACGCCCGACAACGTCGGCAGCGCCGGGCAGACGGTCCCCGTCTCCGGCGAGGGCAACGTCATCGGGGTCCTCGGGACGGGTACCAGCGGGTCGGCGACCGGCGGAGTCACCGTGCACTATGCCGACGGCAGCACCGCCGCGAGCACGCTGGGCATGCCGAACTGGTGCTGCCTGGCGACGAACTCCTACGGGGCGAAGATCGCCGTCGTCACCCTCGGCAAGAACACCCCGTCCGGGGCGGCCTACCCGACCACGCAGTACCGCCTGTACACGAACACCATCCCCGTCGACCCGGACAAGCGGGTCGTGGCGGTGACGCTGCCGTCGAACGCGGCGGTGCACGTGTTCGCGCTCGCGACGGGCACCCAGGTGGTGGTGCCGCCGCCGGTCGCGGACGGCCAGTACTCGCTCACCCTGGCGAGCGGGCAGCGGCTGACGGCGCCCGGCAACGAGTCCACCCAGCTCACGGTCGCGCCGGAGTCGAGCTCGCCGAGCCAGAAGTGGATCCTCACCCGGCTCGGCGGCACGGACTACACGATCCGGAACGCGGGCAGCGGCCAGTGCGTCGACGTGTTCTCCAGCTCCCGGGCAGAGGGGGCGCTGGTCGGGCAGTACGGCTGCGGCGGCACCGACAACCAGGTCTGGCAGGTCACCGTCCAGGACGGGAGGCTCGAGCTCCGCAACAAGAACTCCGGCCTCTCGCTGACGGCCGACCCGGGCGGCGCGGTGGTGCAGCGCACCGACACCGCGGCGGCGAGCCAGCGGTGGGCGGCCGCGGCGGGCTGACGCGCGCACGACGGCGGGGGCTCACGGCGGCGCCGTGGGTCCCCGCCGTCCGTCGGCCGGCGCCGTTGACCTCGCGACGTCGGGCCGCGTAGCGTCAGAGCATGCGCAGCCAGCTGGTCACGACGACGCCGGACACCTCCGGCGCCGACTGACCGCTGCACCCGCACTGCACGCACCCAGGCCCCGGAGCTCGCTCCGGGGCCTTCGTCGTACCCGGGCGGCTCCCTCTCGAAGGAGCACCGACGTGAACACCGACCTGAACGCCGACCTGAACGCCGACCTGAACGCCGACCTGAACGCCGACCTGAACGCCGACCTGAACGCCGACCTGAACGCCGACCCGGGCGCGGGCGCCGAGCCGGCGGTCCTCGACCACCGCGACCTCGCCCGCGCGATGGGGATCTTCACCACCAGCCCGCTGGTCGGCCCCGGACTGCCGTTGTGGCAGCCGGCCGGCGCCGCCGTGCGCCGCGAGCTGGAGCGGCTCGCCGAGGACGTCGCGCTCGCGGGCGGCTGCGAGCCCGTGTACACCCCGGTGCTCGGCAAGCGGTCCCTCTTCGAGCGGTCAGGGCACCTGGCGAAGTTCGCCGCCGACATGTTCCCCGACCTGGACGACGGCAGCGACGACCCGCTCGTGCTGCGGCCGGCCAACTGCCCCCACCACACGCAGCTGTATGCCGCCGAGCCGCGCAGCCACCGCGACCTGCCGGTGCGCTACCACGAGCTGGGATCGATGTTCCGGGCGGAGCGCTCGGGGGTGCTCAGCGGTCTGTCCCGCGTACGCCAGATCAACCTCGACGACACCCACGTCTTCTGCCGGCCCGACCAGGTGGCCGACGAGGTCCGGGCCGCCCTCGACGCCGTCCTCGGCGTGCTGGAGGTGCTGGGGATCGCGCTCGACCACGTCCGGCTCTCGCGCAGCGACGACTCCGACGGCTGGCTGGGCGCGCCCGCGCAGTGGGCGGACGCCGAGGACCGGTTGCGCGACGCGCTCGCCTCGGCCGGGCTGCCGTGGGTCGACGGCCCGGGGGAGGCGGCGTTCTACGGGCCCAAGCTCGACGTGCAGGTGCGCGACGCCCGCGGGCACGAGGAGACCCTCGCGACCGTGCAGCTCGACCTGAACCAGCCGGAGCGGTTCGACCTCGGCTACACCGCGGCGGACGGCTCGCGGCAGCGCGTCGTGATGATCCACCGCGGCACCGTGGGCTCGATGGAGCGCATGGTCGCCTTCCTGCTGGAGCAGCACGCGGGCCGGCTGCCCGTCTGGCTGGCGCCCGTGCAGGTGTGCCTGCTGCCGGTGGGTGACGACCCCGCGGCCGCCGCCGAGGCGGCCGGCGCGCTGCGGCGACGTGGGGTGCGGGTGCGCGTCGAGTCCGGCGGGTCGCTCGGCAACCGCGTCCGGCTCGCCCGCGGGCGGCGGGACGCGCTCCTCGCGGTGCTGGGACCACGGGAGGCGCGGGCCGGCGTCCTGGCCGTGACCGACGCGGCCACCGGCGCCCGCGCCGAGCTGCCGGCGGACGAGCTCGGCCGCCGGCTGGCCGAGGCGTCGGGGGCCCGGGCGCCGCGGGTGCGCCTGGACCCCTGACGTGCGCGTCCTCGCGCGTCCCGGTCGTCCGGCGCGTACGGTACGACGAGACCGGGACCGCGAGGGGGAGCATTGTCGGACGACCGATTCCGGGCGCTCGTGCTCGAGGACGACCCAGACGCGGCCGAGTTCCTCCGCATCGCGCTGGAGCGTTACGGCGGGATGCACGTGGACGTCGCCGGCGACGCCGACCAGGCGCTGCGGGCGCTGCGCTCCGCGACCTACGACATCCTCGTGAGCGACATCCAGCTCCCGGGACGCTCGGGTCTGGACATCCTCCCGGAGGTGCGGGCGACCGACCCGACCCTGCCGATCATGATCGTCACCGCGCACCCGTCGGTCAGCTACGCGGTCTCGGCGCTGCGCGAGGCGGCGGACGACTTCCTGGTCAAGCCCGTGACGGCGTCCCACGTCGTCGAGCGCGCCACGGAGCTGGCGCAGCGGGCGCGGCGCGAGCGGGAGTCGTCGCGGCAACGGGTGCTGGCGGTGGGCGCGCACCCCGACGACGTCGAGATCGGCATCGGCGCCACCCTGGCGGCGCACGCGGCCGCCGGGGACGAGCTCGTGATCCTCACGCTCTCGGGCGGGGCGGTCGGCGGGGCTGTCGCAGACCGGCACGAGGAGGCCCTCGCCGCCGCGGCCGTCGTGGGCGCGCGGCTCGTGCACCTCGACTTCCCCGACACCCACCTCGACCCGGCCGCCGGCCCCATCACCGCCATCGAGGAGGTCGTCGCCGAGGTCGTGCCCGACCGGGTCTACACCCACAGCGCGCACGACCGGCACCAGGACCACCGGGCGGTGAACGCCGCCGTCCAGATCGCCGCCCGCGAGGTCCCCAGCCTGTGGTGCTTCCAGAGCCCGTCGGCCACGGTCGACTTCGCACCGACCCGTTTCGTCGACGTGGACGGCTTCGTGGAGACCAAGCTGCGGATGCTCGCCGCCTACGTGTCGCAGGCCCACCGGGAGTACATGCAGCCCGACGTGGTGCGCGCCACCGCCCGGTACTGGGCGCGGTTCAGCCCGGCGCGCGAGGTGGAGCCCCTCGAGACGGTGCGGTCGAGCGAGACCGTCGCGCGGGCCTCCCGGGTCCGCGCGGTGCCCGCCGTCGACGGGCAGGACTCCGGCGTCCCGGTCGAGGCAGGGGTCTGGCGCCCCGAGGCGGACGGGCCGGGCTGATGGAGCGCGGCACGGCCGGGAGGATCGCGGAGGTCTACGGCCGGGTCTGGACGGCCTGGTTCGCGGACGACGCGGTCGGGCTGCGGCAGCTGCCGCTCACCATCTCGTTCGCGCTCGTCCTGGTGATCCACTGGACCAGCGGGATCGGCAGCGACGGCCTGCTCGTCGCCCTGGCGGCCGCCCTGGTCGTCGCCGTGCAGGCCGTGGGGAGCCTCGGCCGCTGGGACCGGTGGCCGACCGCCTGGCGGTACGTGCTGCCGCTGGTTCAGATGCTGGCGATCGGCGTGCTGTCGATCGGCTCCACGCTGTCCCTGGCGAGCTTCCACGTCCTGTTCGTGCTGCCGGTGGTCAGCCTCGCCCTGCAACCGGGCCCCTGGGGGCTGGTGGTGGCCCTGTGCGGGTCGGCGGTGCTGATGTTCGTGCCGTCCCTGCTGCCGATCACGAAGAACGACGTCGTGCACCCCGCGGTGCACGCGCTCGTGGACCTGCTCATCATCGGCTTCGTCGCCGTCGGGGCGCACGGGATCGTCGGGGTGGCGCGCCGCCAGGCCCGGGAGCTGGCGCTCGCGCGGGACGACCTCGCGGTCGGCGCGCAGCGGCTGCGGGACTCGCGGGACACGTTGCGCAGCATGATGGCGGCCGCGACCGAGCAGGGGTTCGTCGCGACCGACGAGGCCGGGACGGTCGTGTCGGTCAACGTCGGGGCGGAGCGGGTGCTCGGGCGCCGCGAGGCAGACCTGCTCGGCACGCCGATGGACCGGTTCGTCGCGCCCGAGGAGCTCGCGGAGCGGCTGGCTGCCCCGGGCGCCCCCCACGGCCCGGACGCCGTGCACCGCGTGCTCGTCGGGTGCGCCGCCACCGGCGGAACGCAGGTGGACGAGTGGGTCTGCGTCCTGCCCGACGGGGGGCGGCGCCACCTCGAGTTCGTCGTGACCCCGCGCCCGGCGCTCGGCGGCTCTGCCCCGGAGCTGCCCGCCGGCTACCTGTTCGTGGTGACCGACGTGACCGCCCGCTTCGAGGACGAGCGCACCCAGGACGAGTTCATCGGTCTCGTGAGCCACGAGCTGCGCACGCCGCTCGCGTCGATCCTCGGCTACCTCGACCTGCTGCGGCTCGACGGCAGCAGGCTGGACGAGGAGCAGCGGGGGTATCTCGCCGTCGTGGAGCGCAACGCCCACCGTCTGCAGACGCTGGTGGACGACCTGCTCACCAGCGCGCAGATCGTCTCCGGGACCTACCGGATGGTGGCCGAGGAGGTCGACGTCGTGCAGGTGGCGCGCGACGCCGTCGCCAGCCAGGCACCGACCGCAGCAGCGGCGGGCGTGGACGTGGAGGTCCAGGGGGACCCGCGCGTGCCCCTCCTGTCGGACGCCGACCGGCTCGGGCAGGTGGTCGACAACCTGCTGAGCAACGCCGTGAAGTACAGCCGGCGGGGCGGGGACGTCCGGATCGTCGTCACCGCGGACCGGGCCCCGGACGGCGGCCGCCGGGCACGGGTGCGGGTCGCGGACGACGGCACCGGGATCGCCCCCGACGAGCTCGACCGGGTGATCCAGCGCTTCTACCGGACCCGCGACACGCGGCGGCGCCAGGTGCGGGGCGTGGGTCTCGGGCTGGCGCTCGTGGACCAGATCGTGCACGACCACGGCGGCACGATGACGATCCGCAGCGAGCTCGGGCACGGCACGGAGGTCGACGTCGTGCTGCCCGACCTCGCAGGTTCGGTCGGCCGCGCAGGCTGACGCGCCGGCTGATCGTCCTGGACGGTCACGAGCCTGCCCAGACCTTCCCCAGGGCGGTCCAGTGGGCGGCGGACAGGTGCGACAGGGGAGTGACGTTGACGGCCGTGATCCCGTGGGTGGAGGCCGCCTCGATCGACCGCGTCATGAGAGCCGGGGAGATGGCCCGGGGCGGATCGGCGTCGGCGCCGCCCGCCCAGAGGCCGACCGACATCGTGAGGCGCGACATGTCGAAGCCCGCCCCCGCGAGCGCGGCGGTCACCCGCTCCACGTCGGCGGGCGTGTGCCCGGAACCGACGTACGCCCACACGACCAGGCGGTCGGCCGCGCCGAGGAGGACCCGGTAGTCGTGACCGCTCCCGGTCGCCCCGCCGGCGGGGTCGTCCCAGTCGACGCGGACGTCCATCGCGAGCTCGATCTGCGCGCCGTCCCCGCCGCGCACCTGGTCGAGGGCCGCGCGCATCCGGCCGAGGAGTCCGGCGAGCACCTCCGCCTTCCACGTCGCGAGCGCGGGGGAGTCCTGGTCGATCATGCCCGCGGCGTCGCGAGGCCAGTCGTCAGCCCCCGTCATCTTCCGGTAGAGCGCGAGGTCGTCGTCGCCGAAGCACCGGTTGAGGAAGAGCTCGGTGACGGCGATCTGGCTCGGGTCGTAGCGCTCGCCGAGGGCCGTCACGTAGGCGACGAGGCGGTCGCCGACCTCGCCGGTGGTGAGCTGCGTGGCCGAGGCCTGGTAGGGCGACGGGCTGCCGTCGGGGGAGCGCCCGGCCACGGACGGGTCGGCGGCGATCCACTCGGGCACGTACGCGTCGACGACGAGCCCGACCTGCCGCGTGGAGCCGTCCGCGTTCGTGTGCAGGGCGCGCGCCGCGCGGGCGAGGTGGTCCGCGCCGGGCTCCGCCGCGACGTCGGGGTGGGCGGGCCAGTCGAAGGCGGTGAACTCGACCCGGCCGGCGTTGAGGTCGACGCCGTTGGCACCCACGGCGTCGAGGTGGCGGTCGACCGCCGCCCAGTCCGTGCCGGGGTCGGTGACGATGCCGAAGTCCACGCTGACCGACCGCCGCTCGTCGGGGGCGACGGCCGGCCGCATCGCGGGCGGGACGTCTTCCCAGGGGCGCGCGAGGAGGACGGCGGCCGCGACCGCCGCGCCGAGCGCGAGCACGACGATCAGGACCCAGGGCCATCGTCGTCGACGAGACCGCGCACCGACACCGTCCCGCTGCGGTCGAGCTTGTTCCATCGGTTCTCCGCGTTCCCGAGCTCGAGCCGGGCGGCGTCGAGCACCACCAGCGTCATCATCACCGAGTAGACCGGCCACAGGGGCAGGGTCCACGCCTGCCGGAGGTCGCCGGGGGCGCGGTCCAGGAGCACCGCGAGGAGCAGCAGCGCGACCGAGAGCGGCAGCCCCAGCAGCAGGACCCAGGCCCACCACGACGACGGCAGCCAGGTGGGGCCGTCCACGAGCACGAGCGCGGCGAGCACGACGAGCGCCACCACCTGGACGAACGGGGCGACGACCTGCGCGAGCGTGTTGTAGGCCAGGTAGAGCCCGAAGCCGCCGTACCGCGGGTTGCCCACCATCGACCGGTGCATCGCCGTCACCTGCAGCAGCCCGCGCGCCCAGCGCACCCGCTGCCGCCACAGCCCTCGCAGGGTCGACGGCGACTCGGCGTACACGAGCGCGTCCGGGGCGAACGTCACCCTGTACCCGGCCCGGTGGACGCGCCACGTCAGCTCGAGGTCCTCGCCGAGCGTGTCGGTGCGCAGCGGGCCGATGCGGTCCAGGGCCTCGCGCCGGAACGCGCCGATGTTCCCCGAGACGATGGGCAGGCAGCCGAGCACGTCCAGGGCGCGGCGCATCAGGCCGGTGCCGACGTGGCTGATGAGCGCGAGGAGGCGCGTGAGGACGCGGTCCAGGTTGACCGGCCGGTCGTTGCCGCACACGGCCCCGACCCGGGGGTCGCGGAAGCCGCGCAGCAGCCGGGTGACGGTGTCCGGGCGGAACAGCCCGTCGGCGTCGACGAGCACGAGGATCTCGCCCCGCGCCGCCGCGATCCCCGTGTTGAGGGCCGCACCCTTGCCGGCGTTCTCCTGCCGCAGCGCGCGCACCTGCGGGTGCTCCGCCGCGAGCTGCTCCATCCGGGCGAACGTGTCGTCGGACGAGCCGTCGTCGACGCACACGACCTCCAGCGCCGGGTGCTCGCTGCGCACGACGGAGCGCACGCAGTTCTCGATGACCACCGCCTCGTCGAAGGCCGGCACGACGACGCTCACCAGGGGGACCCGGTCGAACTCGGGGCCGCACCCGACGGGCCCGGGGTCGTCGCGGCGGCGCCGCGCCTCGAAGACGAGGGCGGCGGGCACGAACGCGAGCCGCACGAGGCCCACGACCAGCAACGACAGACCGAGGACGAGGACGAGGGCGACCAGGACGGACGTCACGACCGGCCCGGCCACTCGTCGAGGACGGCGTCCAGCAGCTCCGGCGCGCCCGCGGACACGGCGCCGAACCGGGCGTTCACCTCCAGGACCACCGGGGTGCCGTCCGCGAGGCGCCGCACGTCCATGTCGAGGGGGCCGACGAGGTCGAGCGCCTCGGCCGTGCGCCGTGCCAGGTCCTCGACGTCCGGCACCGCGCCCTCCGGCAGCCGCTCGACGGTGGTCGCGTTGCCGACCCGGCCCTCCTTGCGCCCCGTCTTCTCCAGCACGACGACGACGCAGCGGCCGTCCGCGGGGGACCGGTAGACCTGCGGGCTGTACTCCGTCCCGGGAGCGAAGGCCTGCACCACCCACGACGCGTCGAGGCCTGCCCAGACCGGGTCGTCGGGATGCTCCACCACCTGCACGCCCCGGCCGCCGCGCGAGACCCGCGGCTTGACCACGACCGGCGCGTCGCCCCACGCGAGCGCCTCGGCGGCGGAGGCCACCTCGTCGGCGGGCGCGTGCCGGGGCACCGCGACGCCCTCGCGCGCGAGCGCCCACATGGTGAGGAGCTTGTCGCCCGCGACGGCGGCGGGGCCGGGCGGCGACAGGACGACGGCGTCCCCGAGCCCGGCCGCGCGCGCGAGGACCGCGAGCCGCGGCAGCTCGTCCGAGACGGTGGGGACGACGAGCCGGGGCCGGTGGCGGGCCAGGAGCTCGAGGGTCGCGGCGTCGTAGGCGGGGTCGGCGGCGGCGGGGACGCTCTCGACCGCCGCGTAGCCGGCCACCGGGCTGGGGGCGAGGTCGACGCCCACCACGTGGCGCCGTCCCGCGTCGTGCCTGGCGGCGAGCTGGGCACCGAGGGTGCGGCCGGCCGGACCGGACGCACCGGTCACGAGGATCGTGTGCTGGTTCGCTCCGTCACCCATGTTCGGATCGTAGGTTCTGACCTGCGGTGCTGCAGCCCGGGGGCGCTCAGAGCCGCCGCGCGGACAGGGTGTCGCAGTCGCTCAGCGTGCCGCCGTCGTACCCGACGCTGAACCAGCGCACCCGCTGTTCCGACGTGCCGTGGGTGAACCCTTCCGGACTGATCCGGCCGGTCGCCTGCTGCTGGATGTGGTCGTCCCCGACGGCGGCCGCGGCGTCGAGCGCCTGGCGCAGCTGGTCCTGCGAGATCTTGTCGAGGAACGTGACCCCCGTGTCCGGGTCGACCTCGGTCGCGGCAGATCCCGCCCACATCCCCGCCAGGCAGTCCGCCATCAGCTCGATCCGCACCGAGTCGGACTCCGGGCCGCTGCCGCCCCGGTCGGCGGCGTCCATCGCGCCGGTGAGCTGTTCGACGTGGTGGCCCACCTCGTGCGCCACGACGTACTCCTCGGCGAGCGGCCCGCCCTCGGCGCCGAACTGGGCGCTGAGCTGGTCGAAGAAGGACACGTCCACGTAGACCGTCTGGTCGGGCGGGCAGTAGAACGGACCGGTCGCGCTCGAGGCCGAGCCGCAGCCCGTCGCCGTCGACCCGGAGAAGCTCACGACCTCCGGCAGCGTGTACCGGACGCCCGCCTGGGCGGGCAGGACCGTGTCCCAGTACGCGTCCAGGGACTGGACGGTGGCCGAGAGCCGGCACTCGCGGTCGGTGTTCGCCTGCTGGGCCGTGCAGTCGTCGACGTACTGCTCCTGGCCCGCCCCGACGGGCGCGCCCGCGTCGCCCTCCGCGCCGCCCAGGGCGTCCGTGAGCTGCCCCAGGTCCCCGCCGCCGAGGAGGACGGCCAGCAGCGCGACCACGACCGCGCCGATCCCGCCGCCGACGGCGACGCCCCGGCCTCGCCCACCCTTGCGGACGCGTCCGCCCTCGAACTGTCCGCCGTCGTTGAAGGTCACGAGCACACGGTAGGGCGGTGGGCGGTAGGTCGCTCGGGGGTGGGCCTGCGGCCGCCCCCTGGTGGACCTGCTGGGAAGGACGCGGGAAAGGACCGGCGTCCCGTGGGTCGCGCTGGCTAGGGTGCGGCCATGAACGGCACGGTGCTCACCCTCGGCGGCGGCGGCTTCTCGATGTCGGACGACGGCTCCTCGGCCCTCGACGACCACCTTCTCGACCTCACGGGCAAGGCCACCCCGAGAGTGTGCTTCGTCCCGACGGCGAGCGGCGACGACGCCGGGTACGCCCGCCGGTTCGAGGCGGCGTTCGCGGGTCGGGCCAGGACGTCGGTCCTGTCGCTCTTCTGCCGCGAGCCGTGGGGGTACACCGACCCGCACGCGCTGCTGGAGCAGGACGTCGTGTACGTCGGCGGGGGCTCGACCGCGAACCTCCTCGACGTCTGGCGGCGCCACGGCCTGCCGGAGCTGCTCGCGCGGGCGGCCGCGCAGGGGACGGTGCTCGCGGGGATCAGCGCGGGCATGAACTGCTGGTTCGAGGCCTCCTCGACCGACTCGTTCGGGCCGCTCGCGCCCCTGGAGGACGGGCTCGGCCTGCTGCCCGGCAGCGCCTGCCCGCACTACCTGGGGGAGGCCGACCGGCGCGAGGCCTACCTGGGCTGGGTCGCGTCGGGGGCGCTCCCGGCCGGGTACGCGGTGGACGAGTACGCCGCCGTCCGGTTCGTCGACGGCGTGGCCGTCGACGCCGTGTGCGAACGGCCCGGACGGCCCGCGTTCCGGGTGGAGCGTGACGGCGACGGCGCCACCGAGATCCCGCTGGACGTCCGCTCCCTGCCCGGGACCTGACCCCGCCCCCGCTGTGAGCGGGCGTCTGGCCCCGCGTCCCGGCGTGTCGCGGGCGTGTCTCCCGCTCACAACCTCGGGTCAGGAGCCGTACCCGACGGGGGTCTTCTCGGACTGCCAGTGCCACGGCTCCGGCAGCCGGCCGTCCGGCTCCGCCCAGTCGGGGTGCGTCCAGCCGAACCGCCCGGCGTTCTTCTTCAGCCAGGCGTAGGCGGGGCTGTCGAAGCCGGCGGGTCCCATGCTCAGGTCGACCGCGGTGCCCAGGCCGTGGTTCGAGCAGCCCGGGGGCGCGGCCAGGGGGTTCGGGTGCTCCGGGTCGTACACCGCGACCTGCTGCGCGTGGCTGCGGTAGGCGGAGTTCACCGTCAGGTGCGTGCCGAACTCGGCCCGGTAGGCGTCGTCGAGGGCGACGAGGCCGTCGAGGACGTCGGACCGCACGCGGTAGCCCGAGGCCCACGGGATCTCCGCGAGCCGGTCGTCGGCGAGACGGCCGGTCTCCGGGAACCACACCTGGTCCGGCTCGGGGCACACGACGGCGTCCTGCGCGGTCAGGAGGTCGGTCGTCGCCCGGCCGAGGTCGTCGCGGCTCGCGCCGAGAGAGGCGGCGGCCGCCTCCACGGCGGGCGCGCCGGCCGCTCCGACCGAGTCGAGCGCCTCGTCGGACGTCGCGGTCAGCGCGTCCTGCGCGGTGGCCAGGGCGTCGTCGGCGCTGGTCCGGACCGCGTCGCCGGCCCCTTGACCGTCCGCCGCGAGCCTCGCGGCGGCCGACAGGACCTGCTCGGCCCGACGGGTCACGGGGGCGAGGGACTCGCGGGCCTCGGTGACCTGGGCGCGCGCATGCTCCAGGCGGGAGCGCTGCACCGCCTCGGCGTCGCGGGCGAGCTCGGCACGCAGCGTGTCCGCGTCGCCGGGGCGGCGCTCGAGCAGCGGCGTGGCCCCCAGCAGGGCCTCGGCCCGGTCGATCGACGCGGCCAGGGCGGGGCGGACGGTGTCGTCGGCCACCCGGTCGGCCGAGTCGTCGAGGGTCTCCTGCGCGACGGCGACCTCGGTGGTCAGCGCGCTCGCCTCGTCGTGCAGCACCCACGCGAGGGCGCCGCCCGTGGCGCCGAGCAGCAGGACCACGACGACGGGCACGACGACCCTGGCGCGCCGACGACGGCGGTCCGGCGGGGCGCTGACATGCCGCAGCCGGCCGTCGACCCGGGCGGGCCGGGACGCGACCAGGGCGACGACGGCCCCGCCGGCCGCGGCCCCGGCGGCGTACCAGGCGAGGTCGGTGGGGACGAACGTCGTGCCGAGCACGAAGCGGGCCACCGGGACGCGCGCCACGATCTCGGCGGGCACCCCCGTCGCCTGCGCCAGCTCGACCGCGCCGCACAGGACGAGGCCGACGAGGGCCGCGAAGGCGGGCTTCGTGCGGGGCCGCACCAGGGCGACGAGGAGCACCACGAGCGTCGCGTAGAGGGCGTCGCCGACCGGGCCGCCGACAGCAGCGGGCAGCAGCAGCCGGGCGCCGAGGCCGAGGAGCACCACGAGGAGCGCGAGCAGCGCGGACGCCGTCCGCGGGACCGCCGTCACCGGTGCGCTCACCGGACGGGGCCGCGTGCGCGGGCGCGCGCGTCCACCGGGAGCGCGTCGGGGAGGGTCACGCGCACACCTTAGCGTCGGCCGGGGCGGGTGTGACGGGCGTCCTCGTGGCGAGGTGGTCCCGGCCCGTAGACTGGCACCGCCCCCCACCGTACCGACGAAGGACACCCCTGCCTTGATCACCGCCCACGGCGTCGAGCTGCGCTTCGGCGCCCGGACCCTGCTGCACGAGGCGACGTTCCGCATCGCCCCGGGCGACCGCATCGGCCTCGTCGGCCGCAACGGGGCGGGCAAGACGACGCTCACCAAGACGCTCGCGGGGGAGACCCTGCCCACGAGCGGACAGATCACCCGGGGCACCGACATCGGCTACCTGCCGCAGGACCCGCGCACGGGCGACCTCGACGTCGTCGCGATGGACCGCGTCCTGAGCGCGCGAGGGCTGGACCACATCGTGTCGCAGATGCGCGAGACCGAAGGCCTCATGGCGTCGGCCGACGTTGAGACCCAGACGGCCGCGCTCGAGCGGTACCCGAAGCTCGAGGCGCGCTTCCTCGCCGCGGGCGGGTACGCCGCCGAGTCGGAGGCGCACCGCATCACCAGCAACCTGGGGCTCGACGACCGCGTGCTCGCGCAGCCCCTGAACACCCTCTCCGGCGGTCAGCGCCGCCGGATCGAGCTCGCCCGGATCCTCTTCTCCGGCGTCGACACGCTGCTGCTGGACGAGCCGACGAACCACCTGGACGCCGACTCGATCGCGTGGCTGCGCGACTACCTCAAGACGTACAGCGGCGGGTTCGTCGTGATCAGCCACGACGTCGACCTGCTGCGCGCCACGGTCAACAAGGTGTTCCACCTGGACGCGAACCGCGGCGAGCTCGACCAGTACAACCTCGGCTGGGACGCCTACCTGGAGCAGCGGGAGCAGGACGAGCGCCGCCGCCGTCGCGAGCGCGCCAACGCCGAGAAGAAGGCCGGCGCCCTGGTCGCCCAGGCCGAGAAGATGCGCGCCAAGGCCACCAAGGCCACCGCCGCGCAGAACATGATGAAGCGCGCCGAGCGCATGCTCTCGGGCGTCGAGGGCGAGCGACGCGCCGACAAGGTCGCGCACCTGCGGTTCCCGAAGCCGGCGCCCTGCGGCCGCACGCCGCTGACCGCCACGGAGCTGTCCAAGAGCTACGGCTCGCAGGAGGTCTTCGCCGGTGTCGACCTCGCGATCGACCGCGGCTCCCGCGTCGTCATCCTCGGCCTCAACGGCGCGGGCAAGACGACGCTGCTGCGCATCCTCGGCGGGGTCGAGGAGCCTGACACCGGTCGCGTCGTTCCGGGGCACGGCCTGAAGATCGGGTACTACGCCCAGGAGCACGACACCCTGGACATGGACGTCACCGTGGTCGAGAACCTGCGGCACGCCGCGCCCGACCTCACCGACACGCAGGTGCGCTCGGTGCTCGGGTCGTTCCTCTTCAGCGGGGACGACGCCGACAAGCCGACCAGTGTGCTGTCCGGCGGGGAGAAGACGCGGCTGGCGCTCGCCACGCTGGTGGTCTCCAGCGCGAACGTCCTGCTGCTCGACGAGCCGACGAACAACCTGGACCCCGCCTCCCGCGCGGAGATCCTCGGCGCGCTCGACACGTACGAGGGCGCCGTCGTCATGGTGACCCACGACGACGGCGCGGTCGAGGCGCTCAACCCGGAGCGCGTCCTGCTGCTGCCGGACGGCGACGAGGACCTGTGGTCGGCGGACTACGCGGAGCTCGTGTCCCTCGCCTGACGGGCGGTGTCGCCCTGCGCGGCGTCCTTCTGCGCGGTGTCCTTCTGCTCGGCGGCGTCGAGCAGGGCGTCCTCGTAGTCCTCGTCCACGCGCCGCCGTCGCGGGCCCCAGGGGCCGGCAGGGCCAGCAGGGCCGACGCGGCCGGAACCGTCCGGGTCCTGCCCGTCCTGCGCGGCCAGGAGGTCGCCGGCGGTGACGCGCACGGGCTGGGTCTCACGGCGCCAGAGCACGACGTACCCGCCGAGCGCGCCGAGCGCGAAGATGCACCACTGCACGGTGTAGCTCAGGTGCGAGCCCGGGTCGGTGTCCGGCTCCGGCAGCGCGCCGAGGGCCGTCGCGGGTGCGGGGTCCTCGCTGCGCAGCTGCCCGTAGCCGCCGACCGTCGCCCCGTCGGCCCAGCCTGCGCCGTCCTGCCCGGCGGCGAGCACCTGGGCGGTGTTGATGGCCTGGACCTGCCCGGGGGGCGTGCCCCGCGTGGAGGTGGGCTCGTCGGGGCGCATGGTCATCGTCACCTCGACCGGGCCGCTCGGCGGGTCGGGGACGGAGGACGGGTTGCCCGCGTCCTCGCCCAGGGGCACGAAGCCGCGGTCGACGACGAGGACCAGCGGGCGGCCGTCGGTGCCGGAGGTCTCGAACGGCACCAGGACGTGGAAGCCCGGCTGACCGCCGACGGGCCGGTTGCGCAGCAGCACGGTGTCCTCGGGCCGGTACGTGCCGGTGGCCACCGCGGGGCGCCACTCGTCGTGCGCGGGCAGGACGGCGCCCGGTTCGGGCAGGAGGTCCTCGAGCGGGGCCGGGGCGGCGGCGTAGTTGGTCTCGACCAGCTCGATCTGGGCCTCGCGCCAGGTGTACCGGTGCCACTGCCAGACGGCGGCGAGGATGCACAGCGCCGCGAGCAGCACGGCGCCGAGGCCGAGGGTGATCCACTGCCGGCGCGTGCGCGGGGCGGCGGGTGCGGGCAGGTCGGCGGAGCGGCCCGACGAGGGCGCGGGGGAGGCGGTCACGCGCGGTCGAGCTCCACGACCGGGACCGTCTGCTTCCAGAAGGAGCGTGCCCCGAGGAACTGCTCGAGGTGCTCGCGGTGGTCGTCGCACGCCAGCCAGACCTTGCGGCGCTCGGGCGTGTGCAGCCGCGGGTTGTTCCACAGCAGGCCCCACGCGGCGTCCGCGCGGCAGCCCTTGGCGGAGCAGACCAGCTCGCCTGCCACCGCGTCGGCCCCGGTCCCGAGCACGTCCATCAGCGGTCTCCTCCACGGTTCTCGTCGGTCGGGCCGCCCGCGCCGTCCCGGTCGCCCGCGTCGCCCTGGGTGTGCGCGTCGTCCTGGGTGTCCCGGTCGTCACCGTCGTCGTCCTGGTGCTCCACGACGCGGTGACCGCTGTCGAACGACCCCGGCCCGGCAGGGTCGTGCCGGTCAGGTGCCGGGAGCGGTCCCGGGAGCTCCGCGGGCGGGACGTCGGACACGGGCGACGTGTCGTACGAGACGCGGTCGCGCCCGGCGTTGGCGAACAGCACCGCCGAGTACGGCAGCACGACGGCGGCGGCGACGAGCACCAGGCGAACCCAGAGCTCGTCCACGAGGACGGCGCCGATGAAGCAGACGATCCGGATGCCCATCTGCACCAGGTAGCGCCGGGTGCGGCGCGCCTGGTCCTCCTCCAGCGGCTCCGGGGCGCTGGTGATGGAGGGGACCTCGGCACCGCGGTCCCCGCCGTGCCGGTGGTTCCCGGAGGGGCGCGGACCCGGCGGGGTCGCGCGGGCATTGCTCACCCGGCCAGTCTACGGCGGGCCCGCGGCCGCCCCGGACGGGTCGGCACGGCGGTCGCCTTGTAGGGATCCGACAAACGGCCGCGAGGACCTGTGACGCGCCGCGACCCTGCGGGAGCGCCGCGTCGGGGTACCGTCACCAGGGCGTCGGCCGCCGCACCCGCCGTGCGGCAGCGCCCGTCGTCCCACCTGCACCTCGTCCCACCAGCACCCCACCAGCACCCCACCAGCACCGACCGCGACCACGAGCAGACCGCCGAGGAGACCCCGTGACCGACGCCCCCGCCTCCCAGCCCACCCCGGCGCCCGCCGCCGGCGCCGGTCCCACGGGCCGGGTCGTCGTCGTCACCGGCGCCGCGCGCGGCATCGGCCGCACGATCGCCGAGCACTTCGTCGCGGCCGGTGACACCGTCGCGACGCTCTACCGCGGCGGCGACCTCCCCGCCGGCGTGCACGGCTACGTCGCGGACGTCACGGACTCCGCCGCCGTGGACGCGGCCTTCTCCGCCGTCGAGAGCGAGCTGGGCCCCGTCGAGGTCCTCGTCGCCAACGCGGGCGTCACGCGCGACCAGCTCCTCATGCGCATGAGCGACGAAGAGTTTGAGACCGTCCTCGACGTCAACCTCACCGGCACCTTCCGCTGCGTGCGCCGGGCGTCCAAGGGCATGATCCGTGCGCGCAAGGGCCGCATCGTGCTGGTCGGGTCGGTCGTCGGCCTGTACGGCGGCCCCGGGCAGGTCAACTACTCGTCGTCCAAGGCCGCGCTCGTCGGCATGGCGCGGTCGATCACCCGCGAGCTCGGCGGCCGCGGCATCACGGCGAACGTCGTCGCGCCGGGCTTCGTCGAGACGGACATGACCGCGGCGCTGCCCGAGGCCACCCAGAAGCAGTACAAGGCGAGCATCCCCGCGGGCCGGTTCGCCTCGACCGACGAGGTGGCAGGCGTCGTCGGCTTCCTCGCGTCCGACGCCGCGGCGTACGTCTCCGGGGCCGTCATCCCCGTCGACGGCGGCCTCGGCATGGGGCACTGACGCACCGAGACCACCGGCGGGCCCGGGCCCGTCGCGCATCACCCGCTCCGCTCCACCCCCCGCACAACCGGAAGGTCATCATGGCTCTGCTCGACGGCAAGAAGCTCCTCGTCACGGGCGTCCTCACGGACAGCTCGATCGCGTTCCACGCCGCCCGCCTCGCCCAGGAGGAGGGCGCCGATGTGGTGCTCACCTCCTTCGGCCGCCAGATGAAGCTCACGCAGGCCTTCGCCAAGCGGCTGCCGGTCGCGGCGCCCGTGGTCGAGCTCGACGTCACGAGCGACGAGGACCTCGCGGCGCTCCCGGAGCGCGTGCGCGAGCACGTCGACGGCATCGACGGCGTCGTGCACTCGATCGGCTTCGCCCCGCAGTCGGTCATGGGCGGCAACTTCCTCGCGGCCGAGTGGGGCGACGTCGCCACGGCGCTCCAGGTCTCCACCTACTCCTACAAGTCGCTGATCGAGGCGGCGCGGCCGCTGATGTCGGGCGGCGCCTACGTGGGGCTCACGTTCGACGCCTCGTTCGCCTGGCCGGTCTACGACTGGATGGGCGTCGCGAAGGCCGGGCTGGAGTCCGCGAACCGCTACCTGGCCCGTGACCTCGGGCCGCACGGCATCCGGTGTAATCTCGTCTCCGCCGGGCCCATCCGCACCACGGCCGCGAAGTCCATCCCGGGGTTCGCGACCATGGAGGACGCCTGGCCGCAGCGCGCCCCGCTGGGTTGGGACCAGACGACGGCGGAGCCTGCTGCGCGCGCCGTCGTGGCGCTTCTCTCGGACTGGTTCCCTGCCACGACGGGTGAGATCGTCCACGTCGACGGTGGTGTGCACGCGATGGGTCAGTGACGGGTCCGGTCCCGGAGCGACCCCCGGACCGACCTGTGAGACGGAGCGCATGAGAGCGGTAACGCAGGCCGACCACGAGGCGCCGACCCGGCGTCTCGTGCTGCTGCGGCACGCGAAGGCGGAGCCCGGCAGGGGCGCGCTGTCGGACGAGCAGCGGCCGCTCGCGCTGAACGGGCGCAAGCAGGCGAGCCGGGTGGGCATGGCCCTGACGGCGGCGGGTCTCGTGCCGCAGGTCGCGCTCGTGTCGTCCGCGCTGCGCACCAGGCAGACCTGGGACCTGGCCTCCGCCCACCTGTCGGGCTCGTCGGCCACCGTCCTCGAGGTGCGCGACGAGCTCTACGAGGCGAGCGTGCGCGACGTCCTCGGTCTCCTGCGGGAGGTGGAGGACTCCACACGGACCGTCCTCGTCGTCGGGCACGAGCCGACCATGGCCGCGACGGCGGCGTACCTCGCCGCCGAAGGGTCCGAGCCGGCGGCGCTCGCCCAGGTGCGGGTGGGCGTCCCGACGGCCACCTACTCCGTGCTGGAGTCCGCCGAGCTGTCGTGGGCGGACTGGGGCCGCAGCACGTCGCGGCTCGTGCACGTGGGCCGCCCCTCCTGACCGTCCCAGGGGCGGGCGCTGCCGCCGCCCGCCGTTCTCTCAGAGGTCGCCCAGCACCTCGTCGACCGAGGTGACCTCCACGAGCGGGGCGTACAGCCGCATCGCGGCCAGCGCCCGCTCGTGGTCCGCGGGGCTCGCGCCGGCGCACGCGTCGGCCACCACCCGCACCCGCCGCCCGGCGTCCGCGGCAGGCAGCACGGTCGACAGCACGCAGCAGTCGGTGGACACGCCCGCCACCACCAGTTCCCCGGCACCCCCGGTCGCCGCGTCGAGCTCCGGCCCCCACTTGCCGAACGTCGTCGCGGTGACGACGGGCGCGCCCGCCGGGTCGAGGCCGTCGGCGAACGCGTACAGAGGGTCGTCGTCCGGCACCAGGGCGAAGGGCCATTGCGCGAAGTACTCCTGCCACGCGCCGGCGGGTGCCGCGGGTGCCACGTAGCGGGTCCACACGGTGCGCCCGTCGAACGCGGGCAGGAGCCGCCGCACGCCCGCGGCCGCGGCGGGGAAGTCCGCCGACGCCCAGGGGCTGCCGGGTCGCCCGAAGACCGTCTGCATGTCGACGACGACCAGCGCTGCGGTCATGCGGCCTCCTGCCGGCGGACGGTGCGCGCGGTGAGCAGGAACGTCCCGAGCAGCCCCAGGGCGAGGGCCGCCAGCACGCCGAGATTGGCTCCCGCCCACTGCCCGTCGCGGCCGCCGAGCCCCAGGGGACCCAGCAGGTAGCCCTGCCACGACAGCCACCCCGCGTAGGAGTTGGTCACGAGGCCCCACCCGAGCACGGTGCCGCCCACCACGAGGAGCACCGCGGACCACCGCACGCTCCCGTACCGCCCCCGGCGGTCGCCCAGCTCGGCGTCGGCGTAGTCGCGACGGCGCAGCGCGATGTCGGCGAGGAGCACACCGCACCAGGCGGCGACGGGGACGCCGAGGGTGATGAGGAACCCCTGGAACGGTCCGAAGAAGTCGTCGGCGACGAAGACGACGTAGACGGCGCCGAGCACCATCAGCACCCCGTCGATCGCGGCGGCGACCCAGCGGGGCGCGGGCAGGCCGAGGGACAGGAGGGCGAGGCCGGAGGAGTAGATGTCGAGCGCGGCGCCGCCGATGAGCCCCGCCAGGGCGACGACGATGAACGGGACGAGGAACCACTCGGGGAGCAGCACGGCGAGCGCGCCGATGGGGTCCGCGCCGATCGCGTCGGCGAGCGCGGGGTCCGAGCCGGCGAGCAGCAGGCCCGCCACCAGGAGCAGCACGGGCGGCAGGGACGCGCCGAAGGTCGTCCAGCCGACGACGCCCGGTCCGGACGACGTGCGGGGCAGGTAGCGCGAGTAGTCGGCGGCCATGTTGACCCAGCCGAGCCCGAACCCCGTCATCATGAAGACGAGCCCGCCGATCACCTGCGGCGCCTGACCGGGCGGGATCGCCGCCACCGTCGCCCAGTCGACGTGGCCCGCCACGAGCACCACGTACACCACGGTGAGCACCGCGGTGAGGACGGTGATGATCTGCTGGAGCCGCATCACGAGCTGGAAGCCGAAGATGCCCGCCGTGACCACGACGAGCGCCACGACGGCCAGCGTGACGACCTGCGTCACCGTGCCGCCGCCCCACCCGAGCGTGGTGAGCACCGTGGCGGTGGCGAGCGTCGCGAGCGCGACCAGGACGGTCTCCCAGCCCACGGTGAGGATCCAGGAGAGCAGGGACGGCAGGCGGTTGCCGTCCACGCCGAAGGCGGCGCGGCTGAGCACCATGGTGGGGGCGGAGCCGCGCCGTCCGGCCAACGAGATGAACCCGCAGCACAGGAACGACACCACGATGCCGACGAACCCCACGACGACGGCCTGCCAGAAGGACACCCCGAACGCCAGCAGGTACGCGCCGTAACCGAGGCCGAGCACGGACACGTTCGCCGCGAACCACGGCCAGAACAGGTCGCGCGGGCGCCCGTGCCGCTCGGACTCGTCGATGGTGTTCAGAGCGTTGGTCTCGACCGTCGTCGCCATGGGTCCGATCCTGGCCCTGCCGGCCGTCTGGCGCTACGGCTGGTGAGGGTGTCAGCCGGGGGGAGCCAGCAGGGCCGCGAACCCTCCGAGCAGCGCGAGCGCCGCGAGCGCGCCGCAGACGAGCCCGACCCGCAGCCGGGCCAGGGCGTGGGCGGCGTGGAGGGTCGTCTCGATGAACGCCGACTCGGCGTCGACGTCGACCAGGATCTTGGGCAGACCGGCGGCAGCCCACCCGGTGTACGCGACCGCCTGCACCGCGAGGACGAGTGCCGCCCAGGTGCACAGGTAGAGGCCGAGCCCCATCCCTTGCGGCCCCTGCGGCAGGCTGGGCTTGACGAGGAGGACGGCACCGAAGACGGCGAGCAGCGCGGCGAAGATCGTCCGCCACTTCTCCGCCGTCTCCTGGGTCCGGCGCAGGAACGAGCGCCGGAGCTGGGCGGCCTGCTCGTCCCACGACGGCCGCTCGTCCGCCCAGGCGAAGGCCGTCAGGTGGCGTGCTCGGCGCCCCAGCCGCTTCTCCCACGAGATTTCCGGGACCGATGGTGCCGTGGCCTTCGGCCGGCCCCGGACGCGCCTCCTGGACTGCGGCAGCGGTGCCGGCCGGTGGACGACCGTGAACCCCGGGGCGGGGGCGCGCCGGCCACCCAGCTTCTTCAGCACCCGGTTGGCGACCCACCGGCCTGCGATCAGCTGCACCAGGTAGACGATCACGAGGACGCCGACGGCACCGGCCATCGACCACCATCCGACGTCGGACATCCGCGTCCTCCTCCCGCCTGGGTCGATGGTGCCAGCGGCGGCGGGTCTCCGCCCGGGCGACGGGCGGGGGTGGGGAGCGCGGGGGCCGGGCGCCGGCCCGTCCGCCGAGGGGCGCGCCGTGCTAGGGATTCACCGTGCTAGGGGTTCACCGTGCTAGGGGCGCACCGTGCGGGGGGCGCGTCCCGCGGCGGCGTCGACCTCGTCGATGACGTCGAGCACGGCGTCGAGGCGGGGCCCGTCCACGCTGAACGGCGCCTGCGCGCGCACGACCGGCTTGGCCGCGAACGCGATGCCGATGCCCGCGGCGCCGATCATGTCGAGGTCGTTCGCGCCGTCGCCCACCGCCACGGTGTCGACCATCCGCAGGCCGCACTCGTCGGCCCACCGGCGCAGCGTGGCTGCCTTGTCGGCCCGGTCCACGACCGGTCCGACGGTGCGGCCGGTGAGGACGCCGTCGGCGACCTCCAGGCGGTTCGCCCGCCAGCGCTCGATGCCGAGGGCGGCGGCGATCGGGCCGAGGATCTCGGCGAAGCCGCCGGAGACGAGGCCGAACTCCCAGCCGCGGCGGTGCACCTCGCTGACGAGGTCGGCGGCGCCCGGCGTGAGCACCACGGCCTCGCGCACCGCCGTCAGGGCCTCCACGGGGACGCCGCGCAGGGTGGCGACCCGCTCGCGCAGGGAGCCGGCGAAGTCCAGCTCGCCCTGCATGGCGCGCTCGGTCACCTCGGCGACCTGCGCGCGCGTGCCGGCGTGGTCGGCGAGCATCTCGATGACCTCGGCGGTGATGAACGTCGAGTCGACGTCGGTCACGACCAGGCGGGGACGGACCCGCTCGGCAGGAGAGGTGCGGGGATCGGGGTCAAGCAACGACGGTGCCCTTCGGGACGACGGTGATCCCCGACGCGGAGATGGTGAAGCCGCGGGCCCGGTCCTCCTCGTGGTCGACGCCGACCCGGGCTCGCTCGCTCACCACCACGTTCTTGTCGAGGATGGCGCGGTGGACCTGGGCGTGCCGCTCCACCTGGACGTTGTCCATCAGGACCGCGTCGGTCACGGTGGCCCACGAGTGCAGGTACGCGCCCGGGGACAGGATGGACCCTGCGACCGTCGCGCCGGAGATGAGGACACCAGGCGAGACGATCGAGTCGGCGGCGTGGCCCAGGCGGCCCGGCCCCGCGTGCACGAACTTGGCGGGCGGGAGCCCCGTGTAGCCGGTGAGCAGCGGCCAGTCCTGGTTGTACAGGTTGAACACGGGCTGGACGGCGATGAGGTCCGTGTTCGCCTCGAAGTAGGCGTCGATGGTGCCGACGTCGCGCCAGTAGTCGCGGTCGCGCTCGGTGGAGCCCGGGATCTCGTTGCGGATGAAGTCGTAGACGCCGGCCGTACCGTCGCGGACGAACGCGGGGATGATGTCGCCGCCCATGTCGTGCCGGGAGTCCGGGTCGGCCGAGTCCTTCGTGACCGCCTCGACGAGCGCGTCGGCGTCGAACACGTAGTTGCCCATCGAGGCGAGCACCTCGGTGGGGGAGTCGGGCAGACCCACGGGGCTCTCGGGCTTCTCGAGGAACTCGCTGATGCGCGTCGGGTCCTCGCGGTCCACCTCGATGACACCGAACTGGTCGGCCATCGCGATGGGCTGCCGGATGGCCGCCACCGTGGCGCGCGCCCCGGACGCCACGTGCGACTCGACCATCTGGGAGAAGTCCATCCGGTACACGTGGTCGGCACCGACCACGACCACGATGTCGGGACGTTCGTCGTCGATGATGTTGAGGCACTGGTAGATCGCGTCGGCCGAGCCGAGGTACCAGTGCTTGCCCACCCGCTGCTGCGCGGGCACGGACGACACGTAGTTGCCCAGCAGCGAGGACATCCGCCAGGTCTTGGAGATGTGCCGGTCCAGGGAGTGCGACTTGTACTGGGTGAGCACGACGACGCGCAGGTAGCGCGAGTTGATGATGTTGGACAGCGCGAAGTCCACGAGCCGGTAGATCCCTCCGAAGGGGACCGCCGGCTTGGCACGGTGCGCGGTGAGGGGCATGAGCCGCTTGCCCTCGCCGCCGGCGAGGACGATCGCGAGCACGCGGGGCTGGGTCGACGCCATGCCCCGACCCTAGGGCGTCGTGGGCCACCGCGCCTGCGACCCGCCCGCACCGCTAGGTTGGCGGCGTGAGCACGCCGCAGAGCAGTCCTTTCCGGGTCGACCTCCTGACCCGCGAGTACCCGCCGCACGTGTACGGCGGCGCGGGGGTCCACGTGGAGGAGCTGTCCGCCGTGCTGCGCCGGCACGTCGACGTGCGGGTGCGCTGCTTCGACGGCCCGCGCGCGGACGACGACGCGGCCGGGGTGACGGGCTACGGCGTGCCGGCGGAGCTCGCCGGCGCCAACCCCGCCCTCGGCACGTTCGGTGTCGACCTCGCGATGGCGCAGGACGCCGCGGGCGCCGACGTGCTGCACTCCCACACCTGGTACGCGAACCTCGCGGGTCACCTGGGCGGGCTGCTGCACGGCGTGCCCCACGTCGTGACCGCGCACTCCCTCGAGCCGCTGCGGCCGTGGAAGGCGGAGCAGCTCGGCGGCGGGTACGCGCTGTCGTCGTGGGCGGAGCGCTCCGCATACCTGGGCGCCGCGGGGGTGATCGCGGTGTCGGCGGGCATGCGCGCCGACATCCTGCGCGTGTACCCCGAGCTCGACCCGGCACGGGTGCACGTGGTGCACAACGGGATCGACCTGGCCGGTTGGCGCCGGCCCGCCGACGACGACCCGCAGACGGACCGCGTGGTGCGCGACCTCGGCATCGACCCCGACCGCCCGGCCGTCGTCTTCGTGGGCCGCATCACCCGGCAGAAGGGGCTGCCGTTCCTGCTGCGCGCGGCCGCCCGCCTGCCGCGCGAGGTGCAGCTGGTGCTGTGCGCCGGAGCCCCGGACACCGCGGAGCTGATGGACGAGGTGCGCGGCCTGGTCGCCGACCTGCGCCGCGCGCGGGGCGGCACGGGCGAGGCCGGCCCGGGTGGGGCCGGCGCCGAGGCCGGCGTGGTCTGGATCGAGCAGATGCTGCCGCGCCCCGACCTGGTCGCCGTGCTCGCGGCCAGCACCGTCTTCGTGTGCCCCTCCGTGTACGAGCCGCTCGGCATCGTCAACCTCGAGGCGATGGCCGTGGGCCTGCCCGTGGTCGGCACGGCGACGGGCGGCATCCCCGAGGTGGTCGACGACGGCGTGACGGGCGCCCTCGTGCCGATCGAGCAGGCCGACGACGGCACGGGGACGCCGCTGGACCCCGAGCGGTTCGTCGCCGACCTGGCCGCGGCGCTCGAGCGGGTGCTGGACGACCCGGCACGCGCCGCCGAGATGGGTGCCGCAGGTCGGCGCCGGGCGGAGGAGCTCTTCTCGTGGGAGGCCGTCGCGGAGCGCACGCTCGACGTGTACCGGGGCGTGCTGGCTGGCTGAGCGGCCGGCTGAGCGACCGGCTGCGCGACCGGCCCGTCAGCGCACGACGCCGTAGGTCGCGGCGGCGAGCGCGCGACGTGCGGTGCGCTCCACCTCCCGCAGGGCGGTCGAACGCTGGTCGGACTGCCACACGTTGACGGCGCCGCCGTCGTCGACGGTCGCGAGGTCGACGATCGCCAGCAGCCGAGTGGCGAGCTGCAGCACCCGCGCGCGCCTGCCGTCGAGAGCGGGCACCGGCCACCCGTCGGTGCTGCCCCCGCGCAGGCGCTCGATCGCGTCGGCCGCGTCGTCGCGCCAGCGCGCCACGTCGAGCGCGTCGAGCGCGTCCGTGGCCGTGACGAGGCTGGTGCGCAGCTCGCGCTCCGCGTCCGCCAAGGAGCCCAGCGTGCCGGCCACCCGGGTGGACCACGAGGGCACGGGGCGCACCTGCCACGCCACGAGGTGGCCCGGTTCGAACGAGCTCCCGAACGTCGTCACGGCGGGCACCGCGGCCCACGACCCGGCACCGGTGGTGACCATCACGCACTCCCCGGCGTCGGTGGCCTCGGCGCTCACCGTGGCGGGCACGCCGCCCAGGTCGCCCGGGGCGGGCAGGAGGGCGCAGACCTCGCGCGGCCCGTCGAGCCACGCGGTGACGAGGTCGCGCAGGTCGGCGTCGTCCTCGCGGCCCGGCATCCCCACCACGCCGTGCGGCTCGTCGTCGCCCTGCACGCTGCGCACCACGACGCCGGGTGCCGCCCCCACGGTCTGCAGCCAGAGCGCGAGGACGACGCTGCGCGGCAGTGCGTCGGGGGAGGTCTCCACGGCCTCACACTAGACGTCCGCCCCGTCGGGACGCAGGGCGGTCCGGCGTCCCGGCTCGGGTAGGGTCGGGCCTCATGAGCGCGGTTCTCGACCTGCAGGGCGTCACCGTTCGACGCGGTACCACCACCATCCTCGACGCCGTGGACTGGCAGGTGAACGAGGGCGAGCGCTGGGTGGTCCTCGGGCCCAACGGGGCCGGTAAGACGACGATGCTCCAGATCCTCGCGGCCCGCTCGCACCCGACGGCCGGGACCGCGGAGCTCCTGGGGGAGCGGCTGGGACGCGTGGACGTCTTCGAGCTGCGTCCCCGGATCGGCTTCGCCTCCGCGGCGCTCGCGGACCGCATCCCCGGCCACGAGACGGTGCGCGACGTGGTGCTCACGGCCGCCTACGGCGTCACCGGCCGGTGGCAGGAGACGTACGAGGAGTTCGACGAGCAGCGCGCCAAGGATTTGCTTGCGGCGTTCGACGTCGCGGACCTGTCGGACCGGTACTACGGGACGCTGTCCGAGGGGGAGCGCAAGCGGGTCCAGATCGCGCGCGCGCTCATGACGGACCCGGAGATCCTCCTGCTCGACGAGCCGGCCGCCGGGCTGGACCTCGCCGGGCGCGAGGAGCTGGTGAGCGCCCTGTCGGAGCTGGCGGCGGACCCTGCCTCGCCCGTCCTGGTGCTCGTCACGCACCACGTCGAGGAGATCCCGCCGGGCTTCACGCACCTGCTGCTCATGCGCCAGGGCGGGATCCAGGCCGCCGGGCCGATCCACGAGGTGCTCACCGCGGACAACCTCTCGCAGGCTTTCGGGACGCCGCTGATGGTGGCCCACGGGGGCGGTCGCTGGCTCGCGCGGGCGGCCCGCCCGGCCGGTCGCTGACCGTTCCCCAGCGCCGGGGGAAACTTGGTAAAGTCTGAGCAAAACCCTGTGGCCGTGACACTCCGGTCCCGGCGCAGGGCCTGGCGGAGGTGACCATGGATTCCTGGCTGTGGTGGGTCGGTGCGGCACTCGTGCTGGCCGCCATCGAGATGTTCTCCCTCGACCTCGTGTTCATCATGCTCGCCGGGGGCGCTGTCGCCGGCGCCGTCACGGCGGCCGCGGGCGGCCCGGTCTGGCTGCAGTTCGTGGTGGCGTGCGTGTTCGCGCTGCTACTCGTGCTCCTGCTGCGCCCGTTCCTGCTCCAGCACCTCAAGCAGCGCGTGCCGCTCCAGGAGACCAACGTCGCGGCCCACGTCGGGCGTCCGGCCGTCGCGCTGAGCGAGGTGACCGAGGCCGGCGGCCGGGTCAAGCTGGCCGGTGAGGTCTGGAGCGCCCGGCTCGTCGACGACCGCGTGCCGGACTCGTCCGGGCGGGTGCCCGCGGGCGCCGAGCTGCGGGTCGTGCGGATCGAGGGCGCGACCGCCGTCGTCGAACCCGTCCCGTCGTCGCACTCCCAGCCCGAGCACAGCGCCTGACGGAGCCGCCCTGCGGTCGCGTACCACCCTGCCGGGGCTGCCGGCAGTCCTGTTCGACGTCGACAGAAAGGGACCATCGTGTCCGACCCCTCCGCCGGCACCATCGTGCTGTGGATCGTGATTCTCGCGCTCGTGATCTTCGTGGTCGTGGCGCTGTTCAAGATGGTGCGGGTGGTGCCGCAGGCCACGGCGCTCATCATCGAGCGCCTCGGCCGCTACCGGCACACGTTCGAGCCGGGCCTGCACTGGCTGGTGCCGTTCATCGACCGCGTGCGCGCGGGCGTCGACCTGCGCGAGCAGGTCGTCTCCTTCCCGCCGCAGCCGGTGATCACGAGCGACAACCTCGTGGTGAGCATCGACACGGTCGTGTACTTCCAGGTGACCGAGCCGAAGTCCGCCGTCTACGAGATCGCGAACTACATCACCGCCATCGAGCAGCTCACCGTCACCACGCTGCGCAACGTCGTCGGCTCGATGGACCTCGAGCAGACCCTCACCAGCCGGGACCAGATCAACGGCCAGCTGCGCGGGGTGCTCGACGAGGCCACCGGCCGCTGGGGCGTCCGCGTCAACCGCGTCGAGCTCAAGTCGATCGACCCGCCCGCGAGCGTGCAGGGGGCGATGGAGCAGCAGATGCGCGCCGAGCGTGACCGCCGCGCCACGATCCTCACCGCGGAGGGTGTCAAGCAGTCGCAGATCCTCACCGCGGAGGGCGAGAAGCAGTCCCAGATCCTGCGGGCCGAGGGCAACGCCCAGGCGGCGATCCTCACCGCCGAGGGTGAGGCGCGGGCGATCCTGCAGGTCTTCGACGCCATCCACCAGGGCGACGCCGACCCGAAGCTGCTCGCGTACCAGTACCTGCAGATGCTGCCGCAGATCGCCAACGGCAACGCCTCGAAGCTGTGGGTCGTGCCGACGGAGTTCACGGCCGCGCTCGGCTCGATCGCGCAGGGCTTCGGCGGCGTCCCGGGCACGCCCGGCATCCCCGCCCCGCCGTCGGACGACGAGGGCGAGCGCACGCCGCGCCCGCGCACCGCGTTCGGCGAGACCGCGCTGACCGACCCGGGCGAGGCCCTCGCCGAGGCGCGCCGCCAGGCCGAGGCCGCGACGGCCGACGCCACCAGCGCGGGCACCCGTTCGGGCGCGCCGTTCGACCCCTCGGCCGAGCGCGGTCAGCGTCCCGCCGGCGGTCCGGCGACGCCCCCGGTGCCCGGCACCCAGCCCCGCCCGCTCGGCGGCGAGCCGGGGGACCTCGAGCAGCAGTAGTCGTCACGCTGCCTGACCGGACCCCGTCACCCCTCGTGGATGGCGGGGTCCGTCGTCCCCGCAGATCCGGTTCCTGTCGCGCGGTCTCCCGGCCCCGTGGGTACGTTGATCGGGACAGCGCGCCGTGTCGCGGGGGGCAGCGGCGCCACGGTCGAGCCGTTCGGCGTCCTCGGGGAGGGGCGGGTGCACGGGTCAGCGCAGCAGGGAGCACGTCCGCCGGAACGGGCACACCGCCTGGCCGGCCGTCGTCGTGTCGCCGGGCTGACGGCGCTGACGCTGCTCCTGGCCTTCCTCGTGCCGCTGGCTCCCGGCGTCCCGAGCCGAGAGGCGGCGGCCGTCACCCTCCCCTCGGGTCTGCAGACCGGGTTCCAGATCGACGGGGACAAGACGAGCGGGACGCCGCCGGACACCTTCGACTGGAACGACGTCCTCCAGCCGCAGCCGTCGTCGACACAGACCCCCACGTTCGTCCCCACCGCGCCCTACACCACCGCGGGCGGCTTCCGCTCGTCCGGGGTCTTCGCGGGCGGCTTCTTCTGGGACGACGGCGCCTACTCCAACTGCGACGGCCAGGGAACGGACCCGACGGCGAACCAGGGCAGCCAGAACGGGAACACGAACCCGTGGGTGGCCGCGCCCGCGAACGTGCAGGACAAGGCGAACCTGTGCAGCGCGGGGTACGCGACGGAGGCGCTGTCCGACGAGACGGGCCTGCGGCACTTCATCATGTACGGGTACTTCACCCGCCGGGCCGGCAACGGCTCCGTGAGCATCTACACGGTGTTCGAGGGGCCGGAGCCGGGGCGTTGCGACGACCTGCTGCTCGACGTGCTCTACGCGGAGGGGACCACCCGCTTCCTCGAGTGGACCCCGACAGCGGGCGACGGCTGCGCGAACCCGGACGGGGCCGGCACGTGGTCCACCACGGGCCGGGCCGTCGACTTCGCCTTCGCGATGGGCCAGCGCACCGAGGCGCCCCCGCTGGGCAACCAGCAGCAGGACACCTTCGGCGAGTACGCGATCGACCTCACCGCGGCGGGGCTGTTCGGGGACGACCAGTGCTCGACCTTCGCGATCACGTCCCTGATGTCGCGCACCGGCGCCGCGGAGACCGCGACGATCGCGGACTTCTTCTTCAACACCCCCGAGCCGCTCGAGATCTCCAACTGCGGCACGCTGACCGTCACGAAGCGGACGCCGGCAGGACAGACGGACGACGACTTCGCCTTCCGGGTCACGAACGAGAGCTCCCAGGGCGTGGTGGTCCCGCCCGACCGGACGAGCATCGAGGACACCGTGCGGGCCGGGCAGACGCGGACGTACGAGAACGTCCTGTCCAGCTCGCTGCTCCACCTGGAGGAGACCGGGGTGCCTCCGCCGTGGCAGCTCACCGCGGCGGAGTGCGCCTACACCGACCAGGTGGGCGAACGACATACCGTCGACGTGACGGACCCGGCCACCCCGTTCACCCTGCTGGGTGGCGGGCGGACCGACTGCACCCTCACCAACGACGCCGCCTTGGTGACCGTGACCAAGCAGACGCTGCCCGACGGCGCCGTCCAGGACTTCGACTTCGCCGTGGGCGACGAGACGGCCACCCTCGGCGACGGTGAGAGCCAGACGTTCGCCGTGCCCGCAGGTGACGACCTCACCGTGGCCGAGGGCGCCGTCGACGGCTGGATGACGCCGGAGGTCCGGTGCACGGACGGGACCACCCAGACCGGCGCCTCCGTGACGGTCACGCCGGTGGTCGGGGAGAACCTCGGGTGCACGTTCACCAACACGCAGCTCGCCACGGTGACGATCGAGAAGCGCGTGCCCCAGGACAGCGCGGGCACCTCGTTCGACTTCACCGGTGACCTCGGCGACTTCACGCTCACGCCGGTGGTCGTGCCGCAGACGACCAACGCCACGGACTCGCAGCAGTTCGAGGTGCCGCCGGGGGAGTACTCCGTCTCCGAGGAGGTGCCCGAGGGGTATCTGCTGGCCGACCTGTCCTGCTGGGACCCGCCCTACGACTACGAGGCGGAGCTGGACGTCGACCCGCCGACGGCGACGTTCACCGTGCGCCCCGGATCCCAGCTGACCTGCTCCTTCGAGGACATCGCGGAGCCGGAGGGGGCCACCCTCGTGGTGCAGAAGGCGACCGCGCCGATGGTGGAGTGGGACGCGGACTTCCCCTTCGCGGTCACGGGCCCGGAGGGGTTCGACGACGCGGCGTTCACGCTCAACACCGTCGGGGACGACTGGTCGTGGGTGGTGCAGGAGATCCCGGCAGGGGACTACACGATCACCGAGGACGAGCTGCCGGGGTGGGGCATCCAGGACGTCGTGTGCCAGCGCGCCGACGGTGCCGACCTCACCTGGAGCCGGGACGGCGCTGCCACGGACGTCACGCTCGAGGACGGCGCGATCGTCACCTGCCTGTACTCCAACCTCGCCCGGCCCGCTCGGGCGACGCTGACCAAGACGACGGCGAACATCGGCCCGGACCTCGCGTGGAGCGTCGACGTCTCGCTCTCGCCGGACCCGGGCACCTCGACCACCCTGACGGGCACCGGGCCGGGGAGCGCGAGCACGTCGTGGGGCGAGCTGGTGCCCGGGCAGCGCTACGTGGTCCGGGAGCAGCCGCTGTCCGGATGGACCATGGGCCCGATCACGTGCACGGACGCGGACGGCACCGTGGCAGACCTCGACGGCGACGACCTCACCTTCACCTTCGTCGCGGGGGTCGCGCAGGAGCTGTCGTGCGGCATGACGAACACCGGGCAGCCGTCGTCGGTGAGCCTGCGCAAGGTCACCACCGGGCTGTCGGCGGACTACCCCTGGTCCTACGACGTCCAGATCACGCCGTTGCCGGAGGGTGCCACCAACCCGACCACGGTCTCCGGGGTGGGCCAGTCGGCGGTGACCGTCGGCTGGGACAACCTCCTGCCCGGTCAGACCTACGAGGTCACGGAGGTGAACCTGCCGGACGAGGTCACCCAGCGGCTGGAGACCTGCACAGGAGGCGGCGTCGACCAGATCGAGGGCGGCTTCCGCTTCGTCGCGCCGCTCGACGCCAGCGTGTCGTGCAGCCTCACCAACTTCGTCGCGCCCGTTGAGGCCACGCTGACGAAGACGACGGCGGAGGGCGACGGCAGCTTCACGTTCGACCTGACCACCCTCGGCACGGGCGACACCCCCGCCACCGTCCCGATCACGACGACGGCGGGAAGCGGCTCGGCGGCGTTGTCGCTGGTCCCGGGCGTGCGCTACTCCCTGGTGGAGCGCGACCAGCCCGGATGGGTCGAGGGCGAGATCGTCTGCACCGTCACGCCCGCGACCGGCGACGAGCACACCATCGAGGACGTCACGGACTTCACCGTCTCGGTCGGGGACAGCGTGGCCTGCACGGTGGAGAACGACATCGCGCCCGGGACCGTCTCGTTCACCAAGCACACCGCCGGCATCACCGACGACTACGAGTGGTCGTTCCCCGTGACGCTCACCCCCCAGGGCGGGGACGACGACGCACGGGAGGTGTCCGGGACAGGGCCCGGTTCGTCGTCGGTCGCCTGGGAGGATCTCGAGCCGGGCCGCTACACGCTCCAGGAGGGCGGCCTCGAGGGGTGGGACGCGGGGCCGATCACCTGCGGCCTGGGGGGCGGGGACGACGACCCGTTCACGCCGGGCGTGCAGCTCGACATCGAGCCGGGGCAGTCGTACGCGTGCTCGGCGACGAACACCGCGCTCCCGGCGTCGGCCACGATCCGCAAGCGCACCGCCGGGATCGGCGACACGCTCGACTGGTCGTTCGACCTGACGCTCTCGCCGGCGCCCGAGGGGCAGGACGGCACGGTGACCCTCTCCGGCACCGGGCCGGGCCTCGGCGACGACTCCCACACGTGGACGGAGCTGTCTCCCGGCAGCGTCTACTCCCTGACGGAAGCCGGCCCCGGGGCCGGGTGGACCGCCGAGGGCATCGTCTGCGACGACGGGACCGGCGCGTCGATCGACGCCTCGCGCCTCGTCGTGGCGCCGGGCGCCGAGTACACGTGCGTGGCCGACAACACGGCACCCGCCGTGACCGGCAGCATCACCAAGACGTCGGTGGGCGGGGACGGCGACTTCGCCTTCCTCCTGGACACCGTGCCGTCGTCGGGCGCGCCCACGACCGTCCCGGTCACCACCTCCGGCGGGACCGGCAGCGTCGACCTGCCGACCCTGCTCCCGGGGAACCGCTACTCGCTCACCGAGCAGGCCGTCGACGGCTGGCGGCAGACCGGGCCGCTCGCCTGCACGCGCACGCCGTCCGGCGGAGACCCCACGCCGATCGCCGACCTCACGGACTTCGGCGTGCAGGCGGGCGACAGCATCGCCTGCACGGCCGAGAACACCGCGGACGGCCGGGTGATCCTCTACAAGGAGGTGCACGGCACCGGCGACCAGGCGCGCGACTTCGACTTCACGAGCAACGTCGACGGCCACGAGGCCTTCACGGTCGAGGGCGTGCGGGACGACGGCACGCTCTACGAGACCGTGATCGAGGACGTCGCGCCGGGCCAGGACTACTTCTTCGAGGAGACCACGGACAACGGCGACCCGAAGACCGTGCTCGCGGACCTGTCCTGCACGTACGGCGGCGAGGACCACAGCGGAACCCCGGAGGACCGGGAGAACCGGCGCCTGGGGTTCGAGGTGCTGCCGGGGGAGACCACCGAGTGCTACTTCACCAACGCGGTCGAAGGGAGCCTCATCCTCATCAAGAGGTCGGTCCCGGCGAACTTCGACCAGGACTTCGACTTCACCGTCACCGGCCCGAGCATCGCGCCGGAGGACGAGGCCTTCGTCGTCAACTCCGACCCGAGCGTCGACGGCGCGATCCGCTCCTGGACCGGCCTGCTCGAAGGCACCTACACGCTCACCGAGGGCGAGATGCCCTCGGGGTGGAGCCTCAACACCCTGAACGACGCGACGTTCTGCAACACGGCGGACGGGTGGACGCTGGACCCTCAGGCGCGGTCGATCACCGTCGAGCTGGAAGCGGCGGACGTCGTCACCTGCTTCTTCTCCAACCGCGCGGCGACGGCGTCGGTGGAGGTGACGAAGACCGCCGAGGGGCTGGCCGACGGCACGCCGTGGTCGTTCCCGGTCACCCTGAGCCCGGCGGCCGGGGTCACGCCCGGGGGCACCCAGACGGTCAGCGGCACCGCGCCGGGCTCCGGCACGGTGAGCTGGTCGAACCTCACGCCCGGGGTGACCTACACCCTCAGCGAGCCCGCACCGGGCGGGTGGACCTCCGGCGGCCTGGAGTGCTCCGGCCTGACGGACGCGAGCCCCGCCGCCGGCTTCCAGTTCGTCGCGGGAGTCGGGCAGAGCCTGGAGTGCACGCTCGTCAACACCGCCGCCGCGGCGTCCGTCACCGTCACCAAGACGGTCTCGGGGATCGCCGCCGGGCTGAGCTGGTCGTTCGAGCTCACGCTCACGCCCGACGCCGACCCGGCGGGCCCGCAGGCGGCCACCGGGACCGGCAACGCCACGTCGGCGCCCGTGGCCTGGACCGATCTCGTGCCCGGCACGAGGTACACCCTCGCCGAGACGCCGCAGGCCGGGTGGGTGCTGGGGCTCGTCCAGTGCCCCGGGCTGACGGACGAGAGCGCCGACCCCGGCTTCCAGTTCACCGCGACACCGGGCCTGGCCCTCCAGTGCGGGGTCGCGAACGCCGGCACCGCCTCCCGGGTGAGCGTCGTGAAGACCACGACCGGCGTGGCCGACGAGGTCGCCTGGTCGTTCCCCGTGACGATCTCGCCCGCGGCCTCGCCGCAGGCGACGCAGAACCTCACCGGGACCGGGTCCGCCACGTCGGCGGCGGCCACCTGGACCGGCCTGGTTCCCGGCGTCACCTACACGCTCTCCGAGGCGCTGCCGGCCGGCTGGACCGGCGGCACGTTCACGTGCACCGTGGGGGGCACCTCCGTCGACGACGCGAGCGGGGCGGCGGGCTTCCAGCTCGTGGCGGGCCTCAACGAGGTCGTGTCGTGCGCGGTCGCGAACGCCGCCCGCCCCGCCGACGTCACCGTGACCAAGTCGGTGACGGGCGTCGACGGTGACCTGGACTGGTCGTTCGACGTGTCGCTGACCCCGGCGGCGACGCCGGGCAACCCGGTCTCCCTCACGGGCACGGGGAACGGGACGAGCGCCCCGGCGACGTTCACCGACCTGGTGCCGGGCACGCTCTACACGCTGACGGAGGACCTGCCGGCGGGCTGGACCTCGCCAGGCTTCACGTGCGCCGGCATCACCGACCTGGACCCGGAGACCGCCGGCCTCCAGCTGCGCCCCACCCTGGGGCAGAGCCTCACCTGCGGGGTGGCCAACGCCGCGGTTCCGGCCGAGCTGTCGTTCGTCAAGACCGTCGAGGGGGTCGCCGACGACCACGAGTGGTCGTTCCCCGTCACGCTCGACCCGCCGGCGGGCGGCGTCGGGACGCAGGACGCCACCGGCACCGGCAACGCCCCGAGCAGCCCGCTCGGGTGGACGGGCCTGGTGCCCGGGACGTCCTACGACCTCACCGAGGTGGCCGACGGCTACGACGCCGGCGAGATGACCTGCGACGTCGACGACGTCCCGATCGACCTCGGCGTGCGGTTCACGCCCGAGCCAGGGGACGACATCTCCTGCGCCGTGACGAACGCCGCCGTCCCGGCGGACCTGAGCGTCACCAAGACGGTGACGGGCGCGCCCGACGACACGGCATGGTCGTTCGCGGTGACCCTGACCCCGCCCGGAGCCCCCGAGGGGACGCGGACCCTCACCGGGACCGGCGACGAGACGTCGGACCCGGGGACGTGGGCGGGCCTGGTGCCGGGCGCGACGTACACCCTCGTCGAGGGTGAGGTGCCGGCGGGCTGGACGGCCGGCGGGTTCAGCTGCACCTCCGCCGGCGACCTGCTCGAGGACGCGAGCGAGGCCCCCGGCTTCCAGCTCGTGCCGGTGTCCGGCCAGGACGTCGCGTGCGACGTCGTGAACTCGCCCGACCCGGCGACCGGCACGATCACCAAGACCGCCGTGGGCGACGACGGCGACTTCGTGTTCGTGCTCACCCCGGAAGGGCAGCCCGACCAGACGGTCACGGTGACCACCGCGGGCGGCTCGGGCAGCGCGGACCTCCCGGAGCTGCTGCCGGGGGTCACGTACGCGCTGGGCGAGCAGCAGGCCGACGGCTGGACCGCGACCGAGACGCTCGCGTGCACGGTCACGCCGGCAGGCGGGGGCGACGCGACCCCGGTCGCCGACCTGGGCGCGTTCACCGTGGACCCGGGGGCTCACCTCGACTGCTCGGCGACGAACACCCGCCTCGGGCGCATCGTCGTGGTGAAGGCGGTGGACGGAGCCGACGCGGAGTTCGGCTTCACCGGCTCCTGGCTCGACCCCGAGGACTTCACGATCACGACGTCCGGCGGCACGGGTGCCCGCACGTTCGAGGACGTGGCCCCTGGCGAGCACACCCTGGCGGAGGTGGCGCGCGAGGGGTACGAAGGCACCGGGCTGGTCTGCACGGACAGCGTGGCCGACGGCGCGACGTCGACCGTCGACGGCCTCGACGCCACCATCGCCCTGGACCCGGGGGAGACGGTGACCTGCACGTACTCGAACACCCGGTGGGGCGTGCTGGTCGTGGACAAGGCGACGGTCCCGCCGTCCGACCAGGAGTTCGGGTTCGCGTGGGGCCCCGCCGGGGGTGCGCAGGAGCGGTTCACCCTGGCGGACGCGGACGAGCCGTTCACGACGCCTCCGCTGGAGCCGGGCACCTACACCGCGGCCGAGGACGGCACCGACGGCTGGCAGCTCCAGGGCCTGGACTGCACCGGGTCGAGCGGCCAGGTCACCGTGGACGGCGCGAACGCCACCGTGGACGTCCGGGCCGGTGACACGGTCCTGTGCCGGTTCACGAACGCCCGGGCGGCGGCGCTCACCGTCGAGAAGGAGGTGGTGAGCGGGCCCGTGGACCGGGGGTCGGGCGTCTTCGAGCTCGGTTACCGGATCACGGTGGACAACCCCGGAGGCGTCTCCCAGCGGTACGACCTGTCCGACCGGTTGCGCTTCGGCGGCGGGATCCGGGTGGTGGCGGCCCGCGTCGTGTCGTCCGACGCCCGGATCAACCCGAGGTGGGACGGTACGGGAGACGCCACGGTCGTGGCGGGGGCTTCGGTCGCGGCGGGCGCCAGCCACCGGTTCGACGTCACGGTCACCGCGCGGGTGCCGGACTCCGTCCTCGACGCCGCCCGCGTCTGCCAGGGGGCGGTCGGCGCGGAGCGCGGCAGCGGCTTCCTCAACACGGCCACGCTGCTCGGCCCGGACGGCGAGGCCGCGGCGGCGGAGGCGTGCTCGGACGTGCCGCCGGCCCGGCCGACCCCGAGCCCGACCCCGAGCGCTCCGAGCACTCCGAGCACTCCGAGCCCGGGAGCGACGTCGACCGCGAGCCCGCCGGGCGCCGGTCCAGCACCCGACGCCGGCCCCGGGTGGCCGCTCCCCGTGACCGGGCTGGAGGCAGGGATCGCCGGCCTGGCGGTGGTGCTCCTGCTCGCGGGCCTGGTCCTGGTCCTGGTGCGGCGCCGCCGGAGCTGACCACTTGTCGAGTGAGTGCTCACTCATTTACGATGACGCCCATGCTGGCTGCCCCGGGCGCGAGCCGTCGCGCCACCCCCCTCTCCCCGGACGACCGGCGGTCCGCCATCATCGAGGCCGTGCTCCCGCTCGTCGGTGAGTTCGGCGTCGACGTGACGAGCCGCGAGCTGGCCGACGCCGCGGGGGTCGCCGAGGGCACCCTGTTCCGGGCGTTCGGCGACAAGCTCACGCTGGTCGGCGCCGTCGCGGTCGAGGGGCTGCACCGAGCCTCCGGGCCGGTCGAGACCCGCGCCGAGCTGGCGGCGATCGACCGCGAGGCACCCCTCGAGGAGCGGCTCGAACGCGTCATCGAGCTGGGCCGGCGCCGGATGAGCGACGTCGTGCGCTGGATGACGGTGCTGCGCGTGCTGCACCATCGCACGGGCGCGCGAGACATGGTGCCGCCCGACCACGTGCAGGAGTTCCGCGCGCAGCTCGCGGAGCAGCGCGAGCGGCAGCGCGAGGCGACGGTCGCCGGGCTCGTCGGCGTGCTCCAGCCCGACGAGCACCGGCTGCGCGTGCCGATCGAGGTCGCGGTGGCGCTCCTCGAGGCGAGCATCGCCGGCACCCACGCCCGCGTGGACCACCTGCTGCCGGCGCCCTCGCCTCGCGTGGTCGCCGACGCGCTCGTGCACGGCATCGCGCGCACCGCCGAGGAGTCTGCCGAGCCGCCGGCCGACGAAAAAAGCCAGGACCGCGAGCCCGCGGCGACGGAGAATCCCCCCGGGGCCACGCCCCGCACCCCCCACCCTCAGGAGCCCTGATGCTCGTCTCCCTGGCGCGGAGCTATCTGCGCCCGTACTCCGGCGCCGTCGTGCTGCTGCTGGTGCTCCAGCTGCTGGCGACGCTCGCGTCCCTCTACCTGCCCTCCCTCAACGCGGACATCGTCGACAACGGCGTGACGACGGGGGACACCGCCTACATCATGCGCGTGGGCGGCTGGATGCTCGTCGTGAGCCTCGGCCAGGTCGTGTGCGCGATCGGCGCCGTGTTCCTCGGCGCGCGCACCGCCACCGCGCTGGGCCGCGACGTGCGTCGTGACCTGTTCGACTCCGTGCAGGGCTTCTCCGCCCGCGAGCTGGGCCAGTTCGGGGCCCCGTCGCTCATCACCCGCACGACCAACGACGTCCAGCAGGTGATGATGGTCGTGCTGATGACCTTCACCATCATGGTGATGGCGCCCATCATGCTGGTCGGCGGCGTCATTATGGCGCTGCAGGAGGACGTCGAGCTGTCGGCGCTGCTGCTGGTCGTCGTGCCCGTGCTGGGCATCGCGATGGGCCTGCTGATGTGGCGCATGGTGCCGTACTTCCGGGCCATGCAGAAGCGGATCGACGCGATCAACGGCGTGCTGCGCGAGCAGATCACCGGGCTGCGGGTGGTGCGGGCCTTCGTCCGCGAGAACCGCGAGCTGGAGCGGTTCGGTGCCACCAACGAGGCCCTGTACGACACGTCGCTCAACGCGGGCAAGCTCATGGCGCTGGCGTTCCCCATGGTCATGCTCATCATGAACGCCTCGAGCGTCGCCGTGCTGTGGTTCGGCGCGCAGCGCATCGACAACAACGAGATGCAGGTGGGCGCGCTGATGGCCTTCCTCAGCTACATCATGTACATCCTCATGGCCGTGATGATGTCGACGATGATGGTCATGATGGTGCCGCGTGCCTCCGTGGCCGCCGGCCGCATCTCGGACGTCCTCGGCACGGAGACCTCCGTCACCGAGCCGGTCGCCCCGGTCTCCCTCACCTCGCTCGCCGACGGCGAGGGACCGCGCGGAGAGGTCGTGTTCGAGGGCGTCGAGTTCCGGTACCCGGGCGCCGACGAGCCGGTGCTGCACGACCTGTCGTTCACCGCCTCGCCCGGCCGGACCACCGCGATCATCGGGTCCACGGGTGCGGGCAAGACGACGCTCCTCAACCTCGTGCCGCGGCTCTTCGACGTCACCGGCGGCCGGGTGCTCGTGGACGGTGTGGACGTGCGCGACCTGTCCACCGGGGACCTCGGCTCCATGCTCGGCCTGGTGCCGCAGAAGGCGTTCCTGTTCAGCGGCACCGTCGCGGACAACCTGCGCTACGGCAAGGCGGACGCCACCGAGGACGAGATGTGGGCCGCTCTCGAGATCGCGCAGGCGCGCGACTTCGTCGAGGCGCTCCCCGAAGGGCTCCAGGCGCCGGTGGCGCAGGGCGGCACCACGTTCTCGGGCGGTCAGCGCCAGCGGCTCGCCATCGCACGCGCCGTCGTGCGCCGGCCACGGGTGTACCTGTTCGACGACTCGTTCTCGGCGCTCGACTACAGCACCGACGCCCGCCTGCGCGCGGCGCTGCGTCCCCGCACGCAGGACGCGAGCGTCCTCGTCGTCGCGCAGCGGGTGGCGACCATCCGGGACGCGGACCAGATCCTCGTGCTGGACCACGGCCGCATCGTCGGGCGCGGCACGCACGCCGAGCTGCTGGCCGACAACGAGACCTACCAGGAGATCGTCTCCTCCCAGATGTCCCTCGAGGAGGCGGCATGAGCACCGAACGCAAGGCCCCGGCGGCGACGCCTCGACCGGGCGGCCCCCGCGGCGGCGGCCCCATGGGCATGGGCGGCGGCGCCCCCGTCGCGAAGGCGATGGACTTCCGCGGGTCGCTCCGGCGCTTCGCGGGCGTGATGCGGCCCGAGCGGGCACGCGTCGTCCTGCTCACCCTGTGCGGCGTCGTCTCGGTGGCGCTCACCGTGGCCGGCCCGAAGATCCTCGGCGACGCGACCAACGTCATCTTCGCCGGCGTGGTCGGCAAGGGGCTCGCGTCTGCGGGCGTCCCCGCGGGGACCACCGGGGACGAGGCCGCCGCGATGCTGCGCGCCTCCGGCGACGACGCCCAGGCCGGGCTGATCTCGTCCCTGCCGAACGTCGTGTCCGGCCAGGGCGTCGACTTCACGCGGCTCGGCCAGATCCTCCTGTGGGTGCTCGCCATCTACCTGGGCGCGTTCCTCTTCGGATGGCTCCAGGCGCGGATCATGACGATCGCGGTGCAGAACACGATGCGGCGCCTGCGCGACGAGGTGGAGGCCAAGCTCCACCGCATCCCGCTGAGCTACGTGGACAAGCAGGCCAAGGGCGAGATCCTCTCGCGCGTCACCAACGACATCGACAACGTCGCGCAGACGACGACGCAGACGCTGGCGCAGCTCGTGACCTCCGTGCTCACGGTGATCGGCGTGCTGGGCATGATGTTCTGGATCTCGTGGGTGCTGGCGCTGGTCGCGCTCGTCACCGTGCCGCTGTCCGTGGTGCTCACGATGCAGATCGCCAAGCGCTCCCAGCCGCAGTTCGTGGCGCAGTGGGCGGCGACCGGACGGCTCAACGCGCACGTCGAGGAGATGTTCACCGGGCACTCGCTCGTCAAGGTGTACGGGCGCCAGCAGGCCGCCGCCGAGAAGTTCGGTGCCGAGAACGAGGCGCTGTTCGAGGCGTCCCGCAAGTCGCAGTTCATCTCGGGCACCATGCAGCCCTCGATGGGCTTCCTGGCGAACCTCAACTACGTGGTGGTGGCCGTCGTCGGCGGCCTGCGCGTGGCGTCGGGGCAGCTGTCGCTGGGTGACGTGCAGGCGTTCATCCAGTACTCGCGGCAGTTCACGCAGCCGCTCACGCAGATCGCGTCGATGATGAACCTGCTGCAGTCCGGTGTCGCGTCGGCCGAGCGCGTGTTCGAGCTGCTCGACGCTCCCGAGCAGGACCCGGACCCGGCCGACCCGCGACGCCTCGAGCACGTCCGCGGTCGGGTGGCGTTCGAGGACGTGTCGTTCTCCTACGACCCCGAGACACCGCTCATCGAGCACCTCGACCTCGTCGCGGAGCCTGGCCAGACGATCGCGATCGTCGGTCCGACGGGCGCCGGCAAGACGACGCTGGTCAACCTGCTCATGCGGTTCTACGAGGTGAACGCAGGACGCATCACGCTCGACGGCGTGGACACCCGAGACATGACGCGGGACGACCTGCGCTCGCGGATCGGCATGGTGCTGCAGGACACCTGGCTGTTCAAGGGCACCATCGAGGAGAACCTCCGGTACGGGGTGCGCGACGGCGCCACGGTGGGGGAGGCGGAGTTCCGCGCCGCCACCGAGGCCACCCACGTGGACCCGTTCGTCCGGACGCTGCCCGACGGCTACGCGACGCTCCTGGACGACGAGGCGACGTCCCTGTCGGCGGGCGAGAAGCAGCTGCTCACCATCGCGCGCGCGTTCCTCGCCGACCCGGAGATCCTCGTGCTCGACGAGGCGACCAGCTCGGTCGACACCCGCACGGAGGTGCTGGTGCAGCAGGCGATGAACGCGCTGCGGGCGAACCGCACGTCGTTCGTCATCGCGCACCGCCTGTCGACGATCCGGGACGCCGACACCATCGTGGTGATGGAGCACGGGCACATCGTGGAGCAGGGCGACCACGACGCGCTGCTGGCTGCCGGCGGGGCGTACGCGCGGCTCTACGAGTCGCAGTTCAGCGCCCCCGTCGTGGAGGAGGAGGACGTGGTGGCCGGACCCGCCGGGGTCTGACCCCGCCCCTGGCAACGAGCGTGCTGACCTGATCCTCAAACGGGTCGTTTGAGGATCAGGTC